>JAACCR010000132.1 GCA_009937205.1 Methanobacteriota archaeon
ATATTAGCGATCAAAGAATTCCATGATAGGATGAATTGTTTGCGAATAATGTAGGGGTATTACTCATATACCGTTGCACTTCGGACCCAATTATGAATCGTATTCCACATGATGACCAAGCACCCGAAAGGACATATGAAAGAACTTGGGAAGAGATAGAGCAAATGCTTACTCGTGCTGAAGTAAAACGTCGCCAATGGAAGAAGTGGTTTGACGATTGTAAGTCTTCTGGAGATAGAGAAGGAATGAAGGAAGCTGCAAGAAATCACAAAGCATTGGATGGAGTAATTAAGACATTACGCTGGACTTTAGGCGAAGTCGGAGTTAGCGACCCTTTGGGTTAAATATTCTATAGAATAATTGCCTTGGGAGATTATTTTTAATTTCCACGTTGGTCGTAGCGAACTTCTAGAGTTTCAAGTTCATCGCCTTTCATTGCCGCTCCAGCCATCATAGCCATAGCTTGAGTTACTTTTTCAGCATCATCATAATGTGCAGTAGCGAGTACAATAGCTTCAGCCATTGTTTTCGGGTCTTCCGATTTAAAAATACCAGAGCCGACGAATATTCCATCCATGCCAAGGCGCATCATTTGCGATGCATCTGCCGGTGTTGCAATTCCTCCAGCAGAAAATGTGACCACGGGTAGTCTGCCCATTGTTCTAACCTCTTCAAGAATATCTCTAACTTCGCTGTGCATTTTTGTATCTATTGCTCCGAAAGGTGTGTGTTGGTAATTTCCTGGTAATTTTGATTGGTTTGCTAATACTCGATATCTGTCGATTATAATTTCTGCAGTTTGATCAATTCCTGAGTCATCAAGAGTTTGTAATTGTTTAATTTCCTGATCAATCAATCTAGCATGAGTTACAGCAGCGACTACATTTCCAGTTCCTGCTTCACCCTTGGTGCGTATCATTGCAGCACCTTCCCATATACGACGAACAGCCTCTCCTAATTCCGTTGCCCCACATACGAAAGGAATATCATAATCTTTCTTAGAAATGTGGAAAAATGGATCTGCTGGAGTCAATACTTCGCTTTCATCAACCATGTCTACGCCCATTGATTCAAGAATTCTTGCTTCACCTTCATGGCCGATTCTTGCCTTTGCCATTACCGGTATCGATGTGCAATCGAGAATCCCTTGAATCATATCAGGGTGGCTCATTCTGGCGACTCCACCATCTCTGCGGATGTCTGCAGGAACTCTTTCTAATGCCATTACAGCAACAGCCCCAGAATCTTCAGCGATTGCAGCTTGGTCAGGATTGACGACATCCATGATGACACCACCTTGTTGCATACGTGCAAATCCACGTTTTAGTAAGTCACTGCCGCGTCTAAACTTTGAAAATCGATATCCTTAGCCATTATAATCAACCTTCCTAAATTAATTTACTTCAAGATCATTGGTAAGTCCAATACATGAGGGTGAGGGTAAATTCTAATTTCAGTCTGCAAGAACTGGTGTATCGCCTTCTGCAATTTCTGCGTCAATAGACTCCACTGCATTACGCTCTTCCCATGCTTCTTCTCCTGCTGGAATATCGGTGTCAGCGAAAATCGCATCAACAGGGCATTCAGGGATACATGCACCACAATCAATACACTCATCCGGGTCAATAACTAGGTATCTATCAGCTTCTCTAAATGCTTCAACCGGGCAAACAGCAACGCATTCTTGGTACTTGTGGTCAACGCAAGCGCTTGTTACAACATGTGTCATAGGTATTCCTCAAACCTGCTGAGGGGGTAGCCATACATTAATCGTTGGTTGAATAATCTAAACATTTCTTATGGTGGTGATTGAAAAGCCGACTCACTTAGATGATTCAATTGCCTTTTGAATTGTGCCTTTAGCCTCTAATAAGGGGTTTTGGCCAGGGTATACTTGAATTTTGGTTTGTCCCTTGACAGTTGCCTTCCCTCCCGGTTGCGATAATGTCAAAATGCCACTGATTAAGTCACTTTGATCTAATCGAAAGTGAATAACATTAGTCTCATCCAACCGAGTCTCTAATTCGGATAAAATCACTTTCAGATTTTCTTTTCCGATATTGGACAGAGCCTTTTGTGCAGGTCCGGAACGAGTTAATCTCGCCGAAACCATGTGGATGGGGGAGCCGTGGTAAGAGTTGGTTTGTTCAATCTCCACAGCCTCTTCATCACCTATTAGAGTGGCTAATGCTTCAGCTAGTATCATTTCATCTTCTACGCCGCTGGCCGTTGCTCTCCATGTGAGTTGATGAACTGCCATGGGTGGGGCTAAGGCGAGCAGGATTTGATACTAACCTCGAAACAAGCGTCCAATCATTCGTTTTCACTATCTAATATTGAGGGGGCTGTTCATATAGGGGAGGTTAGACGGCAGAATGCAAGTGGGGTAGCCCCCGCAAGACAACACCGAGAGTGAATCCAATGGCCAAAAAAGTAACAGCAAGAGCACGTGCATCAGCACGTAAGCAACGTGATAAGTGGAAGATGAAGCGCTGGTACACTATTCGTGCACCTCGCCATCCATGGGACTTTAAGCAAATTGGAGAAACAATCGGTGAGTCTGACGACCACATTATGGGCCGTATTTATGAGATGACATTGCAAGAATTCAATGGCGACTTTACTAAAATGCATATTATTCTCCGATTCAGAGTTACTGAAGTAGTTGGCAGAGATGCATTGACCACATTCATCGGTCATCATCACCAAACAGATCACACACGCCGTCAAATTCGCCGCTATCGTGGCAAGGTTGACGATGTAGTTGATGTAGTATCTACTGACGGTTACCTAGTTCGTTTGAAGCCTTTGATTATTACCCAAAAGCGTGTTCAAACTTCAGTAAAGCAAGCAATGCGTTCAAAAGCAGCGGAAGTAATTCGTGCATATGCATCTAAGAATACTTTCTCCAAAATTCAAGAATCAATTCTTGGTGGCGAATTAGAAGGAGAAATCCTCAACGCAGTTAAGCCAATTTACCCAGTTAAGTCTGTGGCAATTCATAAGAGCCAACTTCTCCAAGAGGGTGTTTCTAACGATAAGGGACCGACTTTAGACGACATCCATGCAGATGAATCTCGTCAAGATGCTGAATTAAAGGCCAAGAAGGCTGCAGCAATGGCTGCAGCAATGGACGGAGAAGAAGAGGAAGAAGTTGCAGACGCACCATCTATTCTAGATGCAGCAGAAGCAATGGAACCTGAATCTGAGAAAGTACCTGCTAAAGAAGCACCAGCTGAAGAGGAAGTTGCAGAAAAAGCACCTGCTAAGAAGGAGGCTAAGAAAGCACCTGCTAAGAAGGCGGCTCCAAGCGTTGACCATAGTTCAATGACAGTTGCAGAACTGAAGGAACTGTTGAAGGCTGCAGGAAAACCTGTCTCTGGAAAGAAGGCTGATTTGATCGCTCGTCTTAACGAATGATTTCTTGAGAACCGTTCTCTTTGAATGCCTGCGAAAGCAAGGTCTACGATGTTGTTGAGCCGTAGGTTTGACAATGTAGGACGATAGGCGAATACTATGCAGAGGTTAGCAGTTATCGGAGGCACCGGCCTAATTGAAATGACATTTGGTCAACAATTAACCGATGCAGGACTGACTTTAGAACGAAGAGATGACCTCGTAGTCGATACAAATTGGGGTAGTGTGCCGCTAACTTGTTTGAGGCTTAGTAGCGGTGATGTAGAAAAAGAATTAATTTTCTTACAACGCCACCACAATCAAGGCAATGCAAGTAAACCTCCACACATGATAGAACACAGAGCAAATATCAGCGCTTTAGTTGACAGTGATTGTGAAGCGATAATGGCAGTATGCTCAGTTGGAGCTATTTCAGCGGATTTCCCACCTGGAAAGGTTGCTCTTGCAGACCAATATGTCGATTTCACAGGTGTTGCAAGTACCTTCCATCATGAAGATGCAATCTTCACATCAGTAACTGAACCATTCAGTAGTGAATTGAATGAGATATTACTGAATAGTTTACGTGGAGGACAATCGTTTTCTAGTTCTGAAAGATTACTCTATACTTATTGGCTAGCACATGGACCACAATTTGAAACACGTGCTGAAGTAAACGCAATTGAGAAACTCGGTGGAGATATGGTTGGAATGACCATGCCGCGTGAAGCAAAGTTAGCTAGAGAATTAGAAATTCCTTATGCAGCAGTCTGCATTTCATCAAATTGGGCAGCCGGTAGAGAACCCGGAGATGACGCAGCAGATCTATCACATCTTTCAGTATCCGCAGAGGCCAACAAAAGGTTAGCACCAGTGTGGCAGTGTGTCATAGACCTGCTGTCGCAAGGTTGATGCCCTGCCCATGACAACGTCTGGTCAATGACTGCAGCAAGTGTTGACAAATGGATGAATCATCAAGCGAGTGATGAGTGGGAAGAGATGATGAAGAGGGTTGCTGCCTTCCATCATAAACATGATTTTGCTAATAAGAATGGACATGATATGGGATATAGGATCGCTCTAACAGTTGAGGAACTTGGAGAATTATCCGCTGCAATTACTAAGGGTAAGCCAATAGAAGAGTGTGCTGAAGAGATGGCGGACATATTGATTTTATTGATGGGACATTCAATTGCAATGGATATTGATTTAAAATCAGCCTTCGAAAAGAAGTATCAAAGGATAATGAAAAGAGAGGCGCTAACTGGCCGTCTTGGAATTAGAGTTACTGAATATAAGGCCGACTAATAGTGTAAGTAAGTTTTTGTTAACTATCAACATATAAGGTGTTGAAAAGTCATAGAATGTTGGTCTTTCGGTCCAGGTGATTGATGGTTTTCTCCGATTAAGTAAAATCCAAGTTCAGAGATGTCAGGTGCAAAAGTATCAGCACCCTCAACTTCGGTGTGGATGATAGTTCTGTGTATTTCCTTACAATGAGGCAAAAACAATGAATAAATTTCTCCACCACCGATAATGATAAGTTCTTCATTCTGTGATAGTTCTAGAATTTGCTCAAAACTCATCACTTCAACATCTTGACGTGGAGTTCTTGACATCACAATGTTTCTTCGATTCGGTAATCCGCCAGGTGGTAAACTATCCCATGTTTTTCTACCCATAACCACTGTTTTTCGGATTGTTATGCGCTTGAAGTGTTGCAGATCAGAAGATTGCTTCCATGGTAAATCTCCATCTTTTCCAATAGCCCCATTGGTGTCGCATGCGTATATCATTGCCAGCATAAATATCCCTCAAATTGCAATTGGGGCCTTGATATGTTCGTGGTGCTCATATCCAATTATTTCAATATCATCAAAGTTAAATTGGTCGATTTGCATAATATTAGGGTTTAACTTCAACTTAGGCAATTGTAATGGTTTGCGGCTAATTTGTAAATTAGCTTGTTCAAGGTGATTATTGTATAAATGCGCATCTCCCAGAGTGTGAACAAATGTTCCTGCTTGAAGGCCGCATACTTGAGCCATCATATGGGTCAAAAGTGCATATGAAGCGATGTTGAACGGAACTCCTAGAAATACATCAGCGCTTCTTTGATAAAGTTGACAATTTAGTTTACCATTTGCTACATGGAATTGGAAAAGAGCATGGCAAGGCATCAAAGCCATTTCGTTTAATTCACCGACATTCCACGCCGATACAATGATTCTACGTGAGTTCGGATTATTTTTTATCATTTCAACAGCTTCAGTAACTTGATCAATTACTGTGCCATCCTTTGCTTCCCATTGGCGCCATTGCTTACCGTAAACAGGTCCTAAGTCCCCGTTATCATCAGCCCATTCATTCCAAATACGAACTCCATTTTCTTGTAAATATTTGACATTGGTATCTCCTTTTAGAAACCACAGTAATTCATAGACAATAGATTTCAAATGAAGTTTCTTTGTTGTCACCATTGGAAAACCTTCAGATAAATCAAATCTCATCTGGTGACCGAATACAGATTTTGTCCCTGTACCAGTGCGGTCGCCTTTGTCTTCACCCTTATCGAGGATAGTTTGGATGAGGTCTAGGTAGGTCTGCATACTATCCCCGTTTCAAAGCCAGCATTGGCAGCACTTGAGGATTACCAATTCAAACATTCGAAATAAGTAGTATTTTTTCTAAGAATATACGGTCTGTAGACTCAAACGGGCTTTCAATATATTGAGCGATTTGTTGCTCACTGCAGGAATCGATAAAAGGCTTAATCTCATTCAGAACATAATTCATTGTCCACATAGCGCAAACAAATTTTGTTCTTGCAATTCGCATTATTGCAGCTAAGCCCTCCCATGAGTTTCCATTCTCAATTTCACTTACTGCATGGAGTAAATCTTTTTTATTTTCTACAGTAAAAGAAAGTTTCTTTGATTCCCTTTTACGATCAAGTCTCAAGTTACGATCAATAATTTGTTGCTCAATAGAGACTTCCTCCATCGTTACAGGGGTTGATTTTACCGGCCAGCCTGCTTCTCCAAGAAGTAATAAACTGATTAAAGGGTCAATGGCGGCTGTGTCAGAATTATGTGACTCTAGAACACATATTTTACGGCCATTAATTTTCAAAACGAAGTGAAAATCATTGTTGAAATATGAATTTCTTATTGTCTGAAAAGGATCTAATTTTATTATTAATTCTCCAACGCGGCAGTGGATAATGGGTCTTCTTGCAATAGCATCATTTATTTTCCAGAGTGTTGAAGAATAAAGTATCTCTTTGAATAAATTGATTCCCTTAATTTCCGCATCAACTTTTTCTTGTGGTAGTTCCTTTGGCATTGCCAAGATGCCAATCGCAGTGTCAACTTCTCTCACAGACTCATAAGTACGCTACAATTAATCAAGTATTGATAGATGTCAACCTTTTTTTGAGAAATCTGGCCCAATATATGCTTTCACAAAAAGGCCCATATCCGTGGGTACCCATGCGAAGGATGGGTTTCGGTAGGGTCTCCTATGATTACCTCCTCAATCAAAGGGTTAGAGCGTTCGGTGCAAACGAACTCACTGTGGAGGAATTTATTATTATCTAGATACCCTGGGGTGTAATTATGGAATCTTGCCCGCTTTGCGATTTTGAAGTCGAGGACGGGGAGGTTCGGTCGGCTGAAGATCGTGTTTCCGATCACATCAATGGAGCGCACCCCGATGCTGAGTGCTGTGGCAAATGCTACGAATGGGGATATGAGTGTCGGGAAAATGATTGTGGGTGTGAATCCTGTGACAATTGTGAAGCAAACACCTGGTCTTGTGAACGCGACAATTGTGGCCGCAGTGACAATTGTAATTCTTGTGATGAACTCTGTAAATCTTGTGATAGACCACCTGGTATCGAAGGTGTTTATTGATCAGGATATGGTATTATACAACCTTCAGGCAACGACACAATCCATTTTCTCTTGCGTAAAAGGGGCCCATGCACAAACCCATGTGAATTCTAATTTTCTTTCCATGGGAGAAGGAGAAACGTTGTTCAGCATAGTTGCTAATATTAAATTTCTACAATGACTGCAAAGGTAGATGGGTGCAAGCAACATTATTAATCAAATAACATTTTGATAGGGTTATGAAAACCAGCCGGCAAGACATCCGTTTGACAGTATTGGTTGTCATAATCGCCCTTTTTATTGTTGGTTTGATAGTTACTGCTGTTGAAGACAAATCAGTTGTTCTTAATGGATACTCAGCTGTATTTTATTGTGCTGCTATTGCCATTGGTGTTCAGTGGCTAGCATGGCTCCCTTCTTCTCTAAAGCAAACTGAACGATTCTATGACATAGCGGGAGGTTTGACTTACTTGGCTATTATCGGCTTCAGTCTTTGGGCAGGATCACAGACAGAATCTCCCAGCGCAAGAGAGTGGATTATCAGTTTACTTGTAGCCATCTGGTCTTTCCGCCTCTCCTACTTTCTCTTTATTCGCATTCATCGCACAGGGAAAGACGGACGGTTTGACGATTTGAAAACATCTCCTACCCGATTCCTAGTGCCATGGACTCTTCAAGGATTATGGGTTTTCATCACTATGAACGTGGTCATAGTAATCAACAGTCAAGACAGTTCTGCCCCTCCACTTGGAATCTGGGATGCCATTGGATTGATAGTTTGGATTCTTGGCTTTGGCATTGAGGTAATCGCTGATAATCAAAAAATGTCCTTTAATGCGAAACCAGATAATCGAGGGAAATGGATTGATGAAGGATTGTGGTCACTATCTCGCCATCCTAATTACTTGGGAGAGATTCTTCTCTGGAGTGGAATTGCCTGCTTTGGAATATCCTGTTTTACTGGATTTGAGAGAGTTGCCTGGGTTTCCCCCGTATTCATCTATCTACTTCTCACCAAGGTTAGCGGAATCCCGATTTTAGATAAGCGGGCTTTAACCAAGTGGGGTAATGATCCAGATTACCTACAATATAGAGCAAATACTCCCAAGTTGTTTCCGCGTCTAAGGAATCCACAGCGCTGAGTACATTTATCGCCAGCATTGAACTAATCTCTAAAGTAAGTGTTTATATCTACATATGGGCATATTCAAACCCATGTGTACAAAATTGATGTTCACAATGGGTGCTAGTCGTCACTAACGGCGTAAACGAAGATTATGCTATCGTTTTCAAGGAGCTCCAAGAGCACTAATCGAGCCCATTAATTGGTCGGTAAATTTACGATATAGTTTGGATAATGCGGCTCTAATCTCATGGTCTTCACCCTGAGCGATGGCATTCAGTGATTCAGCATCCATATCTCCACCAGCAGGATCTGCTAACCATTGCAACCAAGTAATTCCTTCACCTGCATTAAAATTCAATTTTTTCCACAGGCGTGGGAATTTGTGAGTTTGCGGTTGCATACATTGCCGGGTTCCGATTAACGCGATTGGAACTACAACTGAAGTTGGATAGGAAGCTGCTAATCTAGCAACTCCGGTTTTACCTGGCAATAGGAATGGAGCATTTGTGCGCTTTGAGCGAGTACCTTCTGGAAATATTCCGAGTGCTCTTCCAGCTACCAATATGTCTGCAGCACTTGCTAAAGCATCATTGGCACCGACTTCTCGTTGTGTTTCAATTTGTCCAGTGGAGTGCATTACAGTGCGCAATAGTGGGTTATCGAAATGCCCATCCTTTGCTAAGTAATGAGTTGTCCTTCTTGAACTGGCAATCACCAATATTGGGTCCACGTGGGAAAGGTGATTGGCAGCAAGAATAGTTGCCCCTTTGCGTGGAATATTATGCGAACCGCGAATCTTTAAACGTAAAAAAGGGCGGATAGTTGGTGGAATAATCAATCTTAGGAAACTGTATATTGGTGTTGAAGACATCCCTTTTCTCGTTGGATTGATAATCCAATGCCGGTGCATACTTTCCCACGCTTGAACTAGGTGGGTGTCCGGTTGCATAGAGTTGCCTCTCGCTTTTTGCCTTTGAGTGTTACCTTTAATTCGCTAATAGTAACCTCATTTGTGATGCATATGGATGATGGTGAGTACAAATGATGAAGAAGGGGTGGTTCAAGCACTGGGCAAGGGAATCTCATGACCAATGGCTCTAGACTCCTCACTATACTCGTTCTTGGTACACTAATTAGTGTAACTTGGAGTCCAACTGTATTAGCAGAATTGGAATGGGAAGATGATGGGTGGCTAACCACTTCCCTCGCTACTGATAAGTTGGAAAGTGGTGATGAATTTGGGTGTTATCAAATGCTACATTTGTCATGGAATCTAGATCCTGGTGCTATGGCGATTGAATGTAGAGAATATATTGAAAATAAAATCAGTGCAAGTAAATGGGGGAATAATACCATCTCAACTTATTCACCATCGAGTTTAACAATGGCTCAGCATGAGATTATGGCCCGACAAGGATTAGTTGTTCATGGTGATAATAATGGATTGGAGGTAACTGCTTGGCATGATTCACAAGACGTACCTAACGACATTTGGGACTGGTATAATCTCGGCCGTCGTGGTGGAAGTTTAGAGCAGACAATCGGCTCGCTTGATGAAGTAAAGAGTGCAGTAGAGGAAGGTGGCTTAGTCAATTTATATTGGGTTGGGAGGATGGATGGTGCTAGTATTCGCTATGATCGTGACATCGCTAATTACCTCAATGATGATGCTGATGCATGGCTTACTACTTGGGGAGAGAGTTGGTCTTATTGGACAGTGGACAGATGCTATGAATTTTCAGATGAGTTAGCACAAGATGATAACCAAACTATTCTATATTTCGAATCACTACTAACTGATCAATGTAAAGCAGCTGCACCTGAGGCTTGGAATGTTCCAATCACATGGAAGATTGATTTAGGTGGAATTGATGTTTCAGAAGTAAGAATAATTAATTCCGAGTTAGGTGACTATAATCTTTCAAATATTGCTGGTGCTAGAAATAGTGCTGAAGGTTGGTTTCAAGTCAGTGGGGAATACCTTCATCTTTCAGTAATAAATGGTCACCAAGTAGAGATTCATCTTGCTCAAGAGTCAGATTACCATGATATTATGGGGCGTTCACAATTTTGGAATAATCACTCTGCTGCAGTAACAATCGCATCCCATCACACCTCGGATTTGTTCTTATGGTCCAAGGGATTTACCGACTATAGTTCAATAAAATTCACTTGGCTAGTAGAGCCAAGACTAGCAGATGGTTATTCAGCATGGATGCCAATTGCAGTTATCCTCATTACTTCTTCATCAATAATGGGTATGCTGTATCTGTTAAAGAGAGAAGGAATGGGTCCATTGGCCAAAAAAGAGAGTTAGAGAAAAGGGTAGATTTAATCCCGCTTAAGGCGAAGCCTTGATGCCTAATTGATACCGCCAGCGATATAGAGGCAATGAATATGGGTAGCGAAGATTTAGTTATCGACCCATGGAGTAGTGCTCAATCTACTGATTACAGTAGAATAATTGATCAGTTTGGATTATCTTCTATGGATTCGATTGAGATGCCATCACCTTCACGCCTTCATCGGAGAGGGATAGTTTTCGCACATCGTGATTTGGAGATGATATTAGATGCTCAAAAAACCGGTGACCCATTTGGTGTTTTGACTGGATTAATGCCGAGTGGACAGATGCATATGGGTCATTCAATGGTTATTGACCAAGTCAAATGGTTTCAACAAAATGGAGGCGATGTCACCATTGCTGTTGCTGATTTAGAAAGCCAAGCAACCCGTGGTGTTTCAATTAGCAAGGGTAGAGAAACCGCATTAGCAGAGTACATTGCAAATTATGCTGCTTTGGGTTTGGACCCTGAGAAAACAAATGTTTACTTTCAATCATCTCGTCCAATCGTTCAACGTATGGGTTTCCAACTTGGAAAGAGAACTAACCTAAATGAATTGGAATCAATTTATGGATCCAATGGAGAAACCAATCTTGCCCACGTCCAAGCACCTTTGGTTCAGGTCGGAGATATTTTGCATCCTCAAACTGATGAATATGGGGGATTGCGGCCAATAGTAGTTCCAGTTGGAGTAGACCAAGACCCGCATCTTCGTTTAACTAGGGGTCTAGCTGCGAAAACAAATTGGTTCAATGTCAATGATGCCAAGATTGGTTTGTTGATAGGCTTGTCAGTTCAAGAAGAAAACGCAGCAATACTCGGACAATTACCTAATGGTAGAATGGATAAAGACAGATTAAAAGAGATTTTTGATGGGATAGTGAACTGCCTTAAACATCTTGGATTTTCAGATATTATGTCAAGTCCTAAGCAAGGGACAGTCCATGTTCCAGGTGCTACTCAAAGTGATAAAAGAAATATCAGAATGGCCTTACTTCATTATGAACGTAAATTAGGTGGGATGGGATTGCTTGCTCCTTCCTCAACCTATCATCACTTTGCTGTTGGCTTAACTGGCGATAAAATGAGTAGCAGTCAGCCGAAAACAACTTTGTTTTTGAAAGATGATTTGGCTACGGTTGAGAAGAAAATCAAGCGGGCATTTTCAGGTGGCCAAACAACCATCGAAGAGCATAGAAGGCTTGGAGGAAATCCAGACATTGATGTTGCTTACCAGTATATGATGTATTTCTTTGAAGATGATGATTCATATTTAGCAGAAATAAATGCTGGTTATCGTGCTGGTAAACTATTGGCTGGTGAAATGAAACAACTGTGCATAGAAAGAGCAACATCATGGCTCGGTAATCTGCATGAGATGAG
>JAACCR010000133.1 GCA_009937205.1 Methanobacteriota archaeon
AGTACTGCCATCCGACCACGCGAAAGTATACTGGGGTAGATTAATTACCCGGATCACGGTGTCACCATCACATACAGTTGTGTCGTCTCCAACGAAATTTGATGGAAAAGTGACGATGTTCACATCCCATGAGAAGGTATCTCCTGTAGAATCGCCAATGCAGTAATAAGTAGAGTTAACTGTTGGCCAGACAACTATCGTATCCAATGTCGAGATTACATTATTTGGTTGGCTGCTTTCAACCCAAAAAAAGCTCTCTTCGAGGTAAGCGTAAATTATCGCAGAATCACCCTCGCAAATATTTGAGTCACCGCCGATTCCCATATACTCTTCAACCCAAACGTCGTCATAGTACATATATGCACCGCTAATTGACGCGCTGGTATTGTACAAAATGCCGGCGGGTAAAGCATTGAAAGACCCAATTGTGATATAAGTTTCACCTCCCGACGCGGTAATAGTGTCGGCATAAGTCGCCCAAGCATTGTTATTAGTTAGATAGTTACCACTCGCATTGTGCGAGGTTGGTGTCACTCCTAGCGCACCGTAATTTGGTGTCCCGGTCATTGTGGGGTGAGCCGAACTCAACCAAAATCCAAGATCATCGGTCGCGTAGCGCGCATTGTCTCCCAATCTATATTGAAATGAAACGATGTATTGCTGCCCTGCAACTAATGGCTGGGTGAGCGTGTCCATCACATATTCTCGGTATGCCGCGTAGGAACCAGTGTATCCAAGCATACAATATCCACCAACATAGGCGTCACCTTGGGCTGCTAATGAGCTACCGAAAATGTTGTTTGGGACGTCGTTCGCTGTAGATGTTGCACATGCATGAAAATAATCTGCAGAACCTATGTGACTAATTGGTTGACGCCACCAGCATTTTGTGATGTTGCTTAGACCATTCGGACATTGCCAATAATTTTCAAAACTCCCGTTGGTAACAAGGTTTTGCGCATTGAACGAAAGAGTCCAAAAGAGACCAAATACAACAAGTAGGATTCGCAGAGTGCTCTTCATGGTTAAAACAAGGGCTTAAAGTTACAACTATAAACGCAGATTGTAGGAGATGGCTGTCTCTAGAAGCTAGCCTTCTGGGAGTTTTAGAAATTCGGTTATAATGAAAGCTAAGAGCGCATATTTTTGCGTCAATGCAATTCACATTTTCTGTCTCTTCTCGGAGACTATCGATTGTTGTTCTCGTTATCGCTTTGCTTGTCATAGTTCAAGGGTCATGTACTCATGAACCATTCGAGCCAAAAACGGTAACTGTTCATATTCCACCACCAGACCAACCGGTGGATACGAACTCAGATAATACGCCACCAACTCAACCAGTTATAACCGGGTGCGATGAGGATAGTATATTTTTTCAACGAGATATTCAGCCACTATTTATTGCCAAGTGCGGGTCAACTGGAGGTTGTCATTCTGTTGATTCAGCGCAAGGCAACCTTGTTCTGAGCACATTTGATACAACTTTGAATTCAGGTGTTGTGATTCCATTTGATCCTTCAAATAGCCTACTCTATCAGAGAATAACCGCGCCCGACACCTCCAAAAGGATGCCTCCTCCAGGAGCGGATCAGCTGGACGCCAAGGACATGCAAAAAATCTTTCTGTGGATTCAAGACGGCGCAGTCGATTGCGATTCGACCAATGTCTCCTATGCCTCAACCGTTAGGCCATTGTTGGAGTTTTATAAGTGCCTCGATTGCCACAAAAGTGGCTCTGGGATTGCGGACTTATCAAATTATCAAGGGGTGAAGGCGCAAGCCGACAACGACACACTATACGGGGTGATAGCACACCTTCAAGGTTTCCCACAAATGCCCCAGGATACAGACAAAATGGATTTAGATCATATTTTACAAATAAAAGCTTGGATTGATGGTGGAGCAGAGGATAACTAAGCTGACACGCGCTGCTATATCCGTCCTGCTCATCGGGTTGATATCTGCCATGTTCAATGGTTGTTACTATGATAATGCAGAAGATTTGTATCCATTCGATACGATTATTGTGCACGATACAATTGTGTTTGAAGACACCAATACGGTCAATCAATGGTCGGTTGATGTGAAACCAATTATTGTGGGTAGCTGCGCAAACAGTGCTTGTCATTCATCGGGCAATTCTAACGATAGAATACCTTTATCTTCTCACACGGAGATGGTTGAAGGAATCGAGCAACATAACTTGCGCGGTAAAATTGAATCGGGAGATATGCCACCCTTTGGAGAATTGGAACAAGATGAACTCAATACCATTCTGGATTGGATGGATAATGGATATAAAGACAATTAAACTATGAAACGTACCCTCACTTTTGGAGCGCTAACAGCCATTATTATTGGCGTTCTCGTTGCTTATCAAGTAAGCTTCATAGATCACGATGACACAGCTGATATAGAAGCTGCACATAAGCTAAACTGCGAAGAAGTAGTTCAAGAATTTCTGGATGATGAAACTGCCGCCACCGCAAAGTACGTGGATCAAATCTTGGAGATCAATGGCCCGATATTGGCAATAGAGAGAACGGATCAACAAATTACATCAATGAAGATTTCGATGGATGAGTTATATGTTGTGCATGCCACCCTTCAAAACCCTTTTGAGGGAGAATTGGAGGAGAATTCAGAGATTGTCGTTAAAGGAGTTTGCTCTGGATTTTTGGGTGATGCAGAATCTATGCTGCCCGGCGGAGTTGTTGAACTAAAAAGAGGAAGCATTATTAAGTAGAATAAATATGAAATTACTATTAGTATCAGCATTAATACTCTGCTCATCTGTGGTGAGTGCTCAGGGTAAATACTTCACGCGGGATGGACATGTCAAGTTCTTTTCAGCGACGTCCGTTGAGGATATTGAAGCACGTAACCACAAGCTAACATGCGTGTTAGATGCTGCTTCAGGACAGTTTGAGTTCGCAGCACTGATGAAGTCGTTTGAATTCAAAAAACCTTTGATGGAAGAGCACTTTAACGAAAACTTCGTTGAATCAAACAAGTATCCCAAGGGGACTTTTAAGGGCAGCGTTCAAGGATTGGACGGCATTGATATGGCTAATATTCCTTCAGGGACAAACGTGGTAGCTGCAGGAAAACTGGAAATTCATGGAGTAGTCAAAGAACTTGAATTGGCTGCAACCATTGAGAGTCGTGATGGTGGCTATGCGATCCATTCTACATTCAAAATTGTACCTGAGGACTATAACATAGAAATTCCGAATACGGTTCGAGACAATATTGCGAAAGTGGTTGATGTAACCGTTGAAGCTCAGTTGAAAGCCTTCAATCGATAAGCATGCGCCTGATTTTAGTTTTTGCTTTTCTTGCTTTTGCCCTCTCATCAACTGGTCTAGATGACCTCTTGGATCTATTGGGCGAAGATGAACCAACCCAGGATTTTGCGACCGCAGGTTTTAAGACTACACGAATAATCAACGGTCATTCATTTGAATTGAATTCTCATGGTGTTCTGGATTTCAAAATTTCTCACCGTTTCGGGAGGCTGAATACAGGAGCGTATAACCTCTTTGGCTTGGACAATGCGTTTATGCGAATTGGCCTAGACTATGGGGTAACTGAAT
>JAACCR010000134.1 GCA_009937205.1 Methanobacteriota archaeon
CAATCACAGCCCTCTATGATCGGTAACCAAAGTCCAAGGTGAACTTCTGCAGAACCAGTAGCACCTGCGCCACCATCAGCTAGAGTGATTGAAGGAACAGGTACGAATACCGAGCGAACTTCATCTATGCCAAATGTTCCATTAACGGTTACTCTAGAAAAATCTGCATTAACAGAATACTCTATGTCAGCGCGTTGCCAAGGTTCTGGATAAACATCGTAATCAGACTCTATTTCCTCATTTTCAACGACATCGTTGCCGAAACATCCAGCAAACATGCTGCTAATAAATAGCAGCGTAATGAGTAATGGGCGCTTGTCCATGCCCTTTGGGCATCTTCGCTTGGTTTTGAATTGTTGGTTTGTTGGAGTAAAGCATTATTGTGAATCTTCACTGGTTCCTTCAGCTTCAAGTTGTGCCCGAACTTCATCCATATCAATTTCTTTTAACTTGGTAACCAAGTCTCTCAAATCCTTCTCTGGTAATGCACCTGGCATCATGAATACACCGATTCCTTCCTTGAATGCGATGGTTGTTGGAATCGAACGGATTTCAAATGATTGTGATAATGCTTGCTCTTGTTCAGTATTAATTTTTGCAAAAACAACATCAGGGAAATCTTCTGATACACGCTTGAAAACTGGCCCATATGCCTTACAAGGACCGCACCACTCCGCCCAGAAATCTAGGATTACAATATTATTATTTTCAATTATTCCAGCGAACTCTGGTTCGGTAATATCGACTACTGCCATATCTAATTGCCAGCGGCTGGAGTTCTTCAAACCTACCATGCTATCATGCCGACGAGTTCATGTGCTATCGCTACGAGGATAATCTATGCGCATCAACCAATTACCCGCCCTCATCGTTCTCGTCATCATGCTCGTACCGGTGATGTCGGTCATTGCTAGCGATGAATCATCAACAACTGCCGGCCGTGAAAATACTGTCGTAGTCTCAGAATTATTCGTTAGCCCAAATAATCTCGTTTCCGATGAAACATCGGATAATGTCTACGGAGCAGTCGACTGGAATGGTGATGGTTATTACGGCAAACGTTCCGACCAGTTCATCGAACTGTGGAATACCGGTTCTTCACCAGTAAATGTTTCAAATTGGCAACTATCACTCACCAGTGGAAGTCCTCCTTGTCAACTGGCTTGGAACACGGTCTTACCGGCTGATGGACGATTAACTGTATTCAGTGCTGATTCTGACTTATTACTTTCTTACTATGACGGCGACACAGTCACTATCAGTGATGATTCTGGAACTGCTGTTGATTCAATGTATTTCCCTAGCAAAAATTCATCTTACGGTAAATCCTACATTGAAGGCGAAAATGGAGTTTTGGACAAAGTAGTCCCAACACCGGGTTGGGCTCCCGACGGTCAAGCATCACAGACCGCCATTAACATGGTAAAGTGCTATTATATTCCAGATACTTCTTCCAGTAATGCCTACCTGCTCAAGGGACGCGTTGTAACTATGGAAGGAGAAAACAGTGTCATCAACCAAGGAAACGTCATGGTTCGTGATGGAATGATTACAGGTGTTTGGTCAACTGGCTCAGCAATACCAAGTGGTGTTGACTTGACGAATGTACCTATTGTTGAAACCGATGGAACCATCTATCCTGGACTTATTGACTTACACAATCACATGCATTACAACCACATACCATTATGGGATTTTGATGTTCACCTCTCTGAATCTCAAAGATCAGCCGAAGGCGGCTATACCAATCGTGGTCAATGGGGAAACAACTACGACTACCAACCGAGCATTACTTGGATGAAAAATAACGTTCAATCGAACAGTCAATGGGGCATGGCAACTGAACAAATGAAGTATGCCGAAGTCCAAGCAATTTCAGGCGGCGTCACTGCAGTACAGGGTTCACCATCCAGCAATGATGCATGGGATAGTACTCTTTCA
Organism: Methanobacteriota archaeon; assembly: GCA_009937205.1. Lineage (GTDB taxonomy): Archaea > Thermoplasmatota > Poseidoniia > Poseidoniales > Poseidoniaceae > MGIIa-L1. The sequence continues at coordinate 1,942 of JAACCR010000134.1, forward strand.
CGAAACGTTGAATTATACAACTTTGAAAAGGAGACTGGCGTCACTTGCGCAGTATGCAGTTGGTATGATTCAGACTACAACGTCGATGGCAAGATTGAAGATTTCAACAATGGTGATATTGAAGCATGGTACATACACTTGTCAGAAGGGGTTGACCAAACAAGTAGGGATGAATTCGATTTACTCAAAACCAAGGGTCTTCTTGCTGAACCTACTGTCATCATTCACGGTACAGCACTTACGCCATCACAATTTGATTCAATGGCTGCTGTTGGCTCAAAGTTAGTGTGGTCACCACTCTCCAATCTCCTGCTTTATGGGAACACAACCGATGTCCGTGCGGCTGACAAAGCAGGCGTCAAAATCTCTTTAGCACCTGATTGGGGACCAAGTGGTTCCAAGAACAATTTGCATGAACTCAAGGTTGCAGACCTCTGGAACAGCGAGATAATGGAATCGTATTTCACCAATTATGAAATGGTGGAAATGGTAACATCAAACCCTGCCGCCGCTGCAGAATGGCAAGATTTTGTTGGAAAAATTAAAGCTGGAATGGTAGCAGACCTCGTGGTCATTGATACCTTCCATGACGACCCATATCGAAACCTCATTGAGGCTATTGATGCTGATGTTCGTCTCACGGTCGTGAACGGAAGGGCACTGTTTGGTGACCAAGATATCATGACGCAATTGAAAGGCGATGATTGGGAACCGATTACTGGTGGTGGCGTTTCCAAAGTCATTGACATAACATCTACCTCAGTCGTCGATGGTTCTCAGACTTGGGTCGAAATTGAAGCTGGTTTAGCCATGGCTATGCGAAACGATGTCTCCGACATCCGTGAACACTGGACGGCCCCAGAAGAAAATGGTGTTCCTGTTGCATGGAGTACTGATGCAGAAGTTCAATCGTACCTCAACACGGCATTCGACGGCAAGAATTCAGCAAACACCGGAGTCTCACAACTCAGAAACATAACAGTCGACCCAATCTTCACCACTGGTGATGAACGATATTTCGATGTCATCAACCGTTCATCTTGGGCTAATACTCACATAGATTTGTCCTTACTATACTCATATTACGATATTCCAATGGATGAGAATGGAGATCGGACTGGAACCAATGTTGTTCTTCCTGACGACGAAACCAATACCGGCGGCACAGATAATACAGGCGGTACAGATAATACCGGAGGTACAGGTAATACCGGAGGAAACTCTGACGGAACTAACAATAATAACCAAATTACACTTTGTAATGACGGAACTGCTCCTCCTTGTACCGTAAATCCACCAGTTGACGATGATACTTCAAGCGATACCGAAGCAGTTTCGAATGAAGATACCAAAACAACTACCACGATGCTTTTAATTGCAATTGTTGCGGTTATCGGCATAGGATTGTATGTTCTAGGTAAGAGCAGTGGCGATGACTTAGATCTCGCTGGAGAGGCCCGTATTGAGAAAATATGGGATGAGACTGAACTTGAGGAAACTAAACTTGAGGAAATGGAAGAGGATGCATTTGTTCCTGCACCACCACCGATGGCTAAAATTGAATCAAAGTCTGAAGAGGAATAAGCGTTAAGCTAAGTCCCAAGTAGGTCCTTCAGCAGTATCGGTTACTACTACACCCATCTGTTGTAAGGCATCACGAATCTCATCTGCCTTTGCCCAATCTTTGTCTGCCCGTGCCTTGGTTCTTGCTAGCAATAAAACGTCTACTTCATCTGCAATCTCTAACTTGCGCGGGTCTTCTTCAGGTTCTGCTAGCGCCATCTCTCGCGTCGGTAAGACTCCAAGAACTGCTCCGGCCGTTTCTTCTAACCAATCAATTGCATAATGTGAAAAAGCGTTTGAATCTACAGCGTCCATATCACTATTGTGCATCTTCATTATTTCTCGTACAGCGCCCAATACCTTGGCAACTGCTTCACGTGAATTGAAATCATCATCCATTGCTTTAGCAAAACCTTCTCCCATCTTTTCCAAGAGTGCTAATGATTTTGAAAGTGGATTGGTACTGGCAAAGTCTGCTACTGGTAACGGTACATTGTTTTCTGCAATACAACCCTTTAGAGATGTAACATAACATTCCAATACTCGGTTGTAATTACGTTCAGCATCATTCAACAATGCATCGTTCATGTCTATTGGTGAACGATAATGGGCATTGATTAATGCGAAACGAAGTACCATTGCGTCAACCTTTTTCAATATCTCATTAATTGTCCAAAAGTTGCCTAATGACTTACTCATCTTTTCTCCATCTAAATTGACAAAACCATTGTGCAACCAATGATGGACTACTGGTGAACAACCGGTATGACATTCTCCTTGGAAGATTTCTGCTTCATGGTGAGGGAAACGTAAATCGTGACCTCCGCCATGAATATCAAATTGCGCTCCAAAATAATCCATTGACATCGCTGTACATTCTATGTGCCAACCCGGTCGGCCTGCACCCCAAGGTGAATCCCATGTTGGCTCACCTGGTTTTGCTGCTTTCCAAAGTGCGAAATCCTTGTGATCTCTCTTGCTCTTGCCAGTATCATCAACTCTTCCTCCAGCACCACTGCGGACATTTTCAAGAATCTGTCCTGTTAACATACCATATTTCTCTGGAGCTGATTCAATTGAGAAGTATACTCCATCATCAGCAACATATGCATTGCCTTTTTCAATTAAATCTGCAGTGATTCTAATCATGTCATCAACATAATCTGTACAACGTGGATAATCATCAGCACGAAGTATATTCAAAGCATCCATATCTTCGTAATATGTTGCAATATTCTCATCAACCAACTTTTTCCAATCACCATCTAGTTCATTGGCACGGTGAATTATTTTATCATCAATATCTGTGAAATTTTGCACGTAATGAACATCAAAACCACTCTGTTCTAACCATCGATGAATCAAATCAAAGGAGAGATAACACCTTGCATGACCTAAGTGACAGCGGTCGTAAACTGTGACACCGCAGACATACATCGAAACTTTACCAGCTTCGATTGTGGAGAAATCCACCTTTTTCCTGCGAAGGGTATCATGCATGCGAATTGGCATCTGACTCATCATGGGGGTGTTGCCACTCTCACTTGAAGGTTGATACAGTATCGCTCTTTGCATTGCTCATGGGACAAGGCGATGGCAAGACGATATTCGTTACCGGAGTCAATGGACATATTGGCAATCATATCGTTGAAGACCTATTGTTAAATGGCTACAATGTCAAAGGTTCAGTTCGTGATTTAGCAGATCCAAACAAAGTGGATAATGTGATTGCACACGCCAAAAAGTTGGACTGTCAACAGCGTTTAGAGTTGGTTGAAGGAGATGTTCTCAATTCAGAAGGTTGGGAACAACACCTTGCGGGATGTGATGGTTTATTCCATACCGCAACAATTTATGCTACAAGTGGAGACGGACAACTTATCATTGATACTGCAAATATAGGAACTGATAATTTACTCAAAGCCGCTGCTAAAGTGGGAATTAACAGAGTTGTTTACACCTCCAGCGTTGCTGCTGTGGGCTCGGAACCGAAAGGTAAAGTAAAGGATCATACTGACTGGCAAACCAATACCTCAATGCCTTATGTCATGGCAAAGACTGAATCTGAAAGGCGTGCTTGGGAATTGGCTAAGCAATTCAATTTAGACTTACGAGTAATCAATCCAAGTGGTGTGCTCGGTGGTGGATTCTCTCGCCCAACACCATCGACTGATATCATAGGAGATGCACTGGCAGGGAAATTCCCGATGACAATGAAAATCCCTATGGCTTTTGTTCATGTCTAAGATGTTGCAATGGCTCATCGCAGAGCATTTGAAGTTGATGAAGCCAGTGGAAGATTCATTCTAGCACCTCATAATAATACAACGGTGGCAGCGTTGCATAAAAGAACAAGAGAATTGTATCCTAAATCAAAATCTCCGAAACTAGCTCTACAAAATTGGATGTTACCTTTGGCCGTATTCCAAGATTGGGTTGGTGCAATATTCACTAAAAAGCGAGTTCTCACCAGGCAGATAGCAAAGGGGATAATGCGTGGAGATGCAGATTATGATTCAACACCTGCAACTGAAGTATTAGGAATTGAATGGATTGATGTTGATACTACAATCAAGGATACTGTGGAGGCATATCAATGATTGATTTCAAAGGTCAAGGCGGAATCAAACTTGGAGACAAGTTCGTTGCTGATACGATGTTAGCAAGAATGGGTTGGGCAGTTCCTGCAGTGACATTGAGTCTTGCAATGCTTATTCATTGGCTTAGCGGTGATGCGCGTGCTGTACCATTTTTCATTTCTGAATCGGATTATCCAGGCCCACAGCGAATCTTGTTTACATCTGGATTATTCATTTCAGGATTAATTATTTGCGCTGTTTCGTTCCGAATGTGGTGGACTCAACGTCAAGACTGTCGGCCGAAATTGTTGTTCATCAGTATGCTATGTGGATTTTACACTGGTGTAAACATTTCATTGATGGCTTTTGCAAATATGTATGACTTCTTGGAATTTCATATATTCACTGCTTTGGGTGTTTTCCAAGTTGGTATGTTATGGGCTTTAATGGCCCATTTAGCGTTGCCTAACGCACAGAAAAAGGGTAAAGTGTTACGATGGATTGCTATTATTATTTCTTTCATCTCATTCAATGTTATGACTTCCGCATTAAAAAATGCCGTGGACGGAATGTCCAAGGCTGAGGCACAAGATGCTTTAATTCAATTAACACCATTACAAAGTGCAATAGATATCGCAGCACCAGCTGAATATTTCTTGGTCATTGGCTTGTTTATTGCCCTTGCTTCATTTGAATCGGATTTGGAAGAAACAAAATCTCTTGATCAAGATTCAGAACAGTGACTGTGCTACATTCAAATCTTGGATTGCATCACCAAATGCACTCGCTTCACCTTCACTCAAATCTCCACAGAGAATGGATTCACGCATTACTGAATGTACCGCTTCGGGATGGAATTGTACTGACTTAATCGGTCTTGTAGGATGTTGACAGGCAACTATTGCGCAATGTTGTGAACTTGCAATGACTTGCATTTCTCCAGCGTCAATAACATGGTCTTGATGAGTAAATAATTGCTTGACGTGAGTTCCGTCCTCATAGTTTACATCTGCAAGGAAATTACTATTCGTTTCTGCTCTGACAACTTTCCCACCTAAACTGGCTGCAATTATTTGATGGCCAAAACAAATCCCATAAATTGGTACATCTGCAGTCCTAATCAAATCTGCAACTTGATCCATCCAGTCTTCCCATTGACTAACATTCTTTCTTGAGCCAGTAATTATAATCGCATCAGCATCTATTGCTGAGTCAACTCTTACACCCCATCCATAGTCGAGTGCTTTGGTAGTATGTGGTGCCCACAAGAAAACCTCATAATTAGGAAAATAACTAACTATTTCTGCAGTTCCATGCTTGCCAAATCCTTCTCTTTCTGCCAGTAGATCGACTACGAGGAGTTTTTTCATACTCATGCCTCTGCAGGCTCAACTACGATCTCAGGAGTGGCTTTCTTAGATTGTAATGCTTCATCGTTTGACTTGATTTGTTGCCATACAATTTCTGCAATATCCTTGACTTCCATATCTGAACCGATTGCATTCAATCCATCTGTAACCATAGTTGAACAGAATGGACAACCAACTGCTACAGTATCTGCTCCAGTCGCTGCAAGTTCCTTTGAACGGATTACGTTAACTTTGTCATATCCATCATCAACATGCTCTTCCATCCACATTTGTGCTCCACCTGCACCACAGCAGAATGAATCCTTACCACTGCGTTCTGTTTCAATATCTACTCCACCGATAGCAGCGCGTGGTGCTTCTGTTTAACCACCAATTCTTCCAAGGTAACATGGATCATGGTAAGTTACAGAACCGTCGTGTTTAGGATCTGGTAGTTTTCCTTCTTGCTGAAGATGTGAAATTAATTGAGAATGGTGCATTACTTCAATGTCTTCACCACCATAGTCCTTGTATTCCTTGCCAAGAGTATGGAAGCAGTGGGGGCAAGATGCAACGATTTTCTTAACACCAATTTCTTCAAAGGTAGCAATATTTGTTTCTGCGAGCATCTGGAATAGATATTCATTTCCTGCACGTCGAGCTGCATCTCCACTACATCCTTCTTGCATTCCCAAGATACCAACATCTAGTCCTGCTTCTTTCATTATGCTAATTGTATCGCGTGCGACTTTCTTGTTGCGCTCATCAAATGATGCAGCACAACCTGCGAAGTAGATGTATTCTGCCGGTTCTGCAATCTTAACATCCAAACCTTCAGCCCAATCACCTCTTTCATGCGATGGCATTCCGTAAGGATTTGAATCGGATTCAATGTTTTCAATCGCACCCATCAAAGGCATGATAGAATCTTCAACCGCAGGGTCAAACTCCATTCTCTCCATCATTAGATGGCGTCTTGCATCAGTTAGTTTCGGTACATGGTCGATGTAAATAGGACAAGCCTCAACACAAGCATGACAAGTTGTACAAGCCCAAATCGCTTGTTCATCAAGACGTGCGATGATATCCTCTTCTGGTTTTTCACCGGCGATTAGAGTCTCATAGTGGTCGTTAGCATAGTTTCTCAACGAATGTATAACCGTCATTGGATTGAGAGGTTTTCCTGAGGCATATGCTGGACAAACATCTTGACAACGAGCACAAGAAGTACAAGCCCATCCATCAATTAAATCTCTCCATGACAAATCTGTATAGTTCTCAGTTCCAAACGATTCAATATCCAAATCATCCAAAGGTACCGCTTTGCCATCTTCGCCAACCGCCAAAGGAAGCATAGTTCCCATCGGGGTCATATCATGGAAGAATACATTTGGAAAAGCCATTACTAAGTGCATATGCTTTGAAACTGGAATCAGGAAAAGGAACGCTGCAATCGCAGACATATGAGCCCAATAAGAGATTACTACCATTGCGGTACTTGGAGTGAATGTTTGAGCAACCCAGTAACCGATTGGCTCCCAAGTGCTGCTCACTGCCGCTTCACCGGCCTCAACTACGAATGAGGTCGTTGTAATCGTCATTATCAGTAGAAGAATTGCATTACCTTCGAGTTGAGATTTTCCTTTCAACTTATCAGGTGTGAAAATAACTCTTCTGATCAATGCCAGTAAACAACCGGCAAATGCAAGAATGTATCCAAATTCAACCATCAGATTCCACGGCCCTTTAATGACCGCTGGCAGTAAGTTATGAGAGAACCAATTACCTGTTGCTAAATCGAACATATCAGTTGATAGCATCAAGAATCCCCAGAACATCATTACATGGATTCCACCAGCAACTCTGTCCTTCAAGACCTTCTTTTGACCTAACCATCCAGTTATTACTTCGGAAATTCTTGCGCCCCAATTATCAAATCTATTATCTGCTTTGCCAAGGCGAACTAAGCGAGTTGCTTTGACAACTTGATATGAGAAGAAACCGCCGGATACTGCCATCAGTGCAGCGAAAATTAAGATCCCCGGAATAGGTCCATAATTCATGAATAATGGGTGTTCCATTGACAAATCACCGTTAGGATTGACCTCCCAACAAATCAGCGAAGGCAAATAGATTATTCAATGCATTGATTTTCCACTTGCTAAATTAGTGCTATTTGTTAAATTGAGAATGTAGCATAATTATCAAGGGCAGCCCTGCTGCCTTTGAATAGAGGAGGAGTTAGATGGCTAAAGTTGAAGTAAGTGCACCGGGCAAGTGTATCTTGTTTGGAGAACATGCTGTTGTTTTTGGACAACCTGCTGTTGCTGTAGCTATTGAGCAGCGCATTACCGTCAGCCTTGAATTATTAGAAGAAGGAGCAGATGAGTGGCGTATTGATGGTATGAAATTAATCCCTTCAAAACATCCTCATGTTGAGGCATTGCGCTCGCGTCTATGGCAAAAAAAGGCAGGAGCCCCGGCACTTTCGATTCATATTAATGGCGACGTACCTCCCGCCTCTGGACTGGGTTCTTCGGCAGCATTGTCAGTTGCTGCCAGCGCTTGTTTACGTGCTGCAAGAGGGCGTTGGTTATCCGAGGGTGGAGAAGCCACTGAAACCAAAAACTGGGCTGAAGGTTTCTCAAGCCAACTAACTGATACCAATGTATATTCTAAAGTTGACGAGGGTAAAGACCCTGCTAGAAGAGTAGGGGATAATGGCCAAGGAAGTTCACATGTTTGGGGCAAGCAAGCAATAGATGTTGATGAATGTGCATTGCTTGGCCATGCTGTCGAAGCGATTGCACAAGGAGGAAGAGCATCTCCTATGGATTCTTCAGTATGCGCACATGGAGGGATTGTTGTACTTTCTGATGAAGTTGAAAAGGGAACTGATTGGGCATATACAAGAACTCTTAATACTCCTGAAGGAGATAGAACTTGGCAGGTTCATACCATTCCTGTAATGGCAGATGAACAAGATGTGTATCTCGTAATAGGAAATTCTGGAGTTCATGCTCCAACTTCGATACAAGTGGCCAAGGTCGCTGCGGCGATGAGTGAAAACCCACAGCGAATGAGAGAGATTGAAACTATTGGACTCATCGCTCGCAGAGGAGTTGAAGCATTGCTGAAAGGCGATTATGAAGCGGTTGGAAGAGCGATGAGTGAGAATCATCTGATGCTTAGAGGCCTCGGAGTATCATGCTTTGAGTTAGATGATCTGGTTCGTG
>JAACCR010000135.1 GCA_009937205.1 Methanobacteriota archaeon
AGATGAGAGAAGAGAGAATCTTCTCTGGGAATTTAAATCAGATTCAGATGATGGAGGTGAAGAAGAATGATTGATCCAGCATGGGTTTCCGGACTTTCTGCCATTTTGTTCATTATTGGGCTGATAGGTGTTTTCACAAGAAAGAATGCCATCATTGTATTGATGTGTATTGAATTAATGCTTAATGCAGCAAATATGCAATTCGCAGCAGCTGCAGTTCACCATGGTGATGCAACAGGTTGGGTTTACGCCCTCTTCGCAATTGCAATCGCCGCTAGTGAAGTTGCTATCGGATTAGCCATATTCTTGGCTGTTTACGGAAAGCACGAAACGATAACTCTGGACGATATCAACGTCCTGAGTAACTGAGGTGGTATCATGTCTGGTTCAAGTAGTTCAGAAGTAGTTCACAGTTCAATGGCTGAGTATGCACCTCTCATCATTTTATTACCGATGCTGGCAATGCCAGTAATCTTATTCTTAGGTAAGGTATTCAATACAAATCCTACTTGGAAGAATACACTAAAGGAAGGCGGAATAATCGCTTTAGTAGCAATGGGTGCGTCATTATTTATTTCATTAGTAATTATCAAAGATTACATTGGTAGTTTCTCAAACAACGGAGATATCTTCTCTCTAATATGGTTGAATACTGCAATATGGGAAGGGGGATCATCAATAACACCAATCAAGTTCGGTTTTGGAATTTACATTGATCACATCACTGTAATGTTACTATTTGTAGCAGCATTCCTTTGTTTCTTAATCAACATCTTTGCGATTGGATACATGAATACAGATCCTATAAACGATAATAGAAATCATCGTTTCTATGCAGAGTTCGTATTATTCTGTGCTGGAATGCTTGGAATGGTGCTTTCAGATTCATTCCTATGGCTATTCATCTTCTGGGAGATAATGGGACTTTGTTCATATTTGCTAATCGGTTTCTATTACGAACGCCCAAGTGCAGCATCGGCAGCAAAGAAAGCATTCATGACCACGCGTATTGGTGATGTATTCCTAATGATTGGCCTCATCATGCTTTGGGATTTATTTGGTTCATTAGATTATAGCGTTGTCTTTGACTCAGCAAATATTGCAGCAGTTGATTCTGGTTCTTTACAAATGGCACTTGGAATGATGTTCATTGGCGCTGTTGGTAAATCCGCACAATTCCCATTACACGTTTGGCTACCTGATGCTATGGAAGGTCCAACACCTGTTTCTGCTCTAATTCACGCAGCGACAATGGTCAATGCAGGACTATACCTAGTTGCTCGCATGTTCCCATTCTTCGGTGCAGAATCTATGTCTGGTGAATTGATTGACTTAGCATTCATCATCGCTTCTATTGGCGGTATTACAGCGGTCATGGCTGCTGGAATTGCCTTTGTTCAAGATGATTTGAAGAAGGTACTAGCATATTCAACAATGAGTCAACTCGGCTATGTTTTCACCGGATTAGGTGTGGCTTTATGGCTCGCAAATTAAGTGGATTGGCATCACGACCCTGCGGCTCATACAATTGTAATCGTTGCATTCGGAGCAGCCTTATTCCACCTATTCAACCACGCAATGGCAAAAGGAATGCTGTTCATGGCAAGCGGTTCAGTAATTCATGAAGTACACCACGCGCATCACCACCTTCACCACGACGATCATGGAGATGATGACGAATTTGATGCACAATCAATGAAGAATATGGGTGGGTTAGCGAGCAAGATGCCTATTACTGCAACAGCAATGTTAGTCGGTTCAGCATCGATTATGGGATTACCTTTGATTGGAGGGTTCTGGTCTAAGGAAGGAATCATCGCTAATGCTTGGAGAGTTGCACTCGAAGATCCGAGATTCTTCTTCCCTGCAGCTTGTGTATTACTAGGTGCAGGAATGACTGGATTTTACATGACAAGAATGTGGGTCAAAACCTTTGCAGGAAAGCCAAGTAATGAAGTTGCAGCACATGTAGGTCCGACAAATAGTTGGATCAAGACCCCTCTTTTCATTCTAACATTCGTGACATTGTCATCAGTACTATTAGCTGGAATGGGCTTTACTCATTGGGCTCCAGACTCAGAATACAGTTTCCTATCAGACAAAGGTTTGGTAGATGGAATCATGTATGAACTGGGCCATGCTTTCGCAAACCATGATGCATTCTTCTTCATATTGACATATGTTGCAATCGCCCTCAGTGCAATACTTGGACCATTTATGGCAATGTCATTATTTGGTGGTAAACTTGAGGAAGGCGAGGATTGCAAGCCTTGGTTCAAACCGGTAATAGCACTCAACAACTGGGTTTACAACAAATATAACTGGGACAATACTGGAATAGCAACATCTGGTCTAGCAATCGCTTTGCAAAACAGATTGTATATTGACAAGTACTATGATTTGGCAATGGTCAAGATAGTCGCTGGATTCTCAAATAAGGCTGCTGAAACCGATACAAAAATCATCGATGGTGCCGTTAAGCAAATTGAAGATAAATCACAAAAGATTTCAACCATAGTTCGTTCTTTAACAACTGGCTCTGCTCGTGATTACATTCTTTGGGTGGCGATAGGAACCTTACTGATTTTCTTCTTCATATGGGGGGTGGCTTGATTGCAAGACTATATTTCAGTGCCTTTGGTCGGATTCCCGATTATTGCGAGCCTAATAATAATGGCAACAGTCTCAAATTTGAGCGAAGAAATGCGAGAGAAAATGGTCAATCCAATCAGATGGGCTATCTTGTTATTCTCTTTGGGCTTGCTTGGTTGGACCACAGCAATGTTCTACAACTTCTTTGTAGATCTAAATGGATTTGAAGGAATTGCATTCAATAATTACGAGTTCCATAAAAGATATATTTGGGTTGAATCATTGGGAATTTATTGGAGTGTTGGACTCGATGCCCTTTCCTTCCCTATGGTTTGGTTAACAACATTGCTTCTACCGATTACTATTATTGCGACTTGGGATGAAAAGAATGGTGCATTTTATCACCCTCTTATTCTGTTAATGGGTGGAGCGCTAATCGGTGTCTTCGTTGCTCTTGACTTATTCATGTTCTATGTCTTCTGGGAATTAACTCTAATTCCAATGTTCTTCTTAATCCTCAAGTGGGGTGGTGAAGACAGAAAGTATGCTGCTCAGAAATTCTTCATCTACACATTCACAGCCTCTGTTGTAATGTTACTCGGTCTTGTAACTCTATACTTCCTACAGAACCCATTGGACCCATTGGCTTGGTCAGGTACAATGACAGGACGTACATTCGATATCCCTGAAATAGTACATTATGCAACAATTCATAATTCGGGTGGAAATTGGTTCTTGGGTGCTTCAATGCAGAAAATCATCTTCGCAATGTTGATGCTCGGATTCTTGGTTAAGTTGCCAGCAGTTCCTTTCCATACTTGGCTTCCAGATGCTCACGTACAAGCACCTACAGGCGGTTCAATGCTGCTTGCTGGTGTAATGCTAAAGATGGGTGCATATGGTATGTTTAGATTACCGCTTGCACTATTCCCTCATGCTTTGGAATATTTCCAATTAGTATTGATGGCAATCGGTATGGTTTCACTAGTTTGGGGTTCAATCGTTTGTTTGGGTCAGACCAACCTCAAGAAGATGGTTGCATATTCATCAGTATCTCACATGGGAGTAATCTGTATCGGTATTGCTACAATGCAACCGATGGGTTGGGCTGCAGCTCTATTCATGATGTTTGCACACGGTATTATCTCGCCTCACTTATTCGCTGTATGTGGCGCATTCAAGCACCACTATCACAGTATGGAAATCGGTGGAATGCGCGGTATGGCCAAACATTCACCTTGGCTAGCGACCTCTATGATGTTCGCATGGATGGCCTCTCTTGGACTTCCTTTACTAGCAGGCTTCGTCGCAGAATTGATGGTCTTAATCGCCCTATGGCACTTCTTAGTCGCTGAAGGTTGGAGCGTATTGTGGATGGTTGGTCCAGCACTTGTTCTAGCCGTTACAGCAGCATATTACCTATGGAGCATGCAACGTACAATCTTCGAGGGTGGAGATGAAACACAACCACCTGCTTCAATGGACGGTCAACCAATACCTGATATCGCTAACCATGAGAAATTAGCAATGTTCGTATTAGCAATGCTCACAATCTTGTTTGGTGTAATGCCATGGATTGCTTTGGATATGATGAATGATTGGTCCGTCCAAATATTTGAAGGTCTGATAATGCCGATTCTAGGAAACTTTAACGGAGGTGTCTGAAATGTCTGATCCAATCATAAATGTTGAACTATTTGATGCAAACTTCACTACTGCGCTTTGCCCAGAATTAATTTTAGTAGCCGGTTTCTTTGCATTGATGATTATTCCAAATCTAGGTAAGGCTACCTTTAGGATTCCAGGGACTCAAATTAGAGTGCCGTACTTCTTAGGTGGAGAGAGATATCCTATATTTGCCAATCCACGCCTACCGGGTTGGATTGCAACAATCACTCTAATTCTTGCCTTCGCTTCGGTACTGATGTCCTTTGATGGTGGCCTTAAACGCTATATGATTGTTTCAGGTTCAAAGGAATTATTACTCATAAATGGTTTTTCACGCTTATTTGAGATGATATTTTTCGGAGCAATTGCTCTCGCTGCTATCGCAAGTATGAACCGTATGCAATCATTTGACAGTTCTGATAAAAGCACAAACGCTCTTTACAATAACCGCCGTCAAGCAGATTTCTACATCTTACTATTGACCACTGCAATGGGAATGGCAATAGTCGCTTTAGCACAGGACTTATTCGTTCTATTCCTCGGTTTAGAGTTAGCAAGTTTCTCATCATATGTGTTAGTTGCATTCCACAAAGAATCAAAGGAAGGTACAGAAGGTGGAATGAAATATTTCATCGTAGGTTCAGTAGCATCTGGTATAGGGCTATATGGCCTTTCAATGCTATATCTGTGGGCCGGCACCTTGCAATTAGGTGAATTAGCAGTCGCATTTGATGCAGCAATGGCTCCACAAGGTTATCCAGCATTACCGCTGATCGCACTTGGGTTTATTCTGGTAGGATTCGGTTTCAAAGTTAGTGCCGCACCTTTCCACTTTGCTGCACCGGATGCTTATGCAGGAGCAAGTTCACCAGTCGCTGGGATATTAGCAACTGCAAGTAAAGCGATGGGCATTGTCGGGTTGACTCGAATGTTGTTAATCGTTGCAAGTCCAGAGTCTAATGATGATTCGGCAATATGGTTAGTCGCATTAGGTATTCTTTCAGTTGTCACAATGACTTGGGGTAATATCGCCGCACTAGGTTCTGACAATCCAAAGAGAATGTTAGCATATTCATCAGTTGCGCATGCAGGATACATGCTTGCGGGATTAACTGCGATTGGGGCATGGAATTGGGATCCTGAACTTGCAGGTCATGGTGGAGATGCTGCAATTATGGTGATGACAGCGATACTATTCCATTTGGTGGTACTAGTATGTTTCAAGCTAGGCGCTTTCCTTGTTCTTTCAATTCTAGAAAGCGAAGGAGAAGTTTCGAAGATGTCTAATTTGAGAGGCCTTTCAAAGAGAGAGCCGCTACTAGCAGTATCCATGTTTATCTTTATGATAAGCCTTGCAGGAGTTCCTCCAATGTCTGGATTTATGTCCAAATTATTGATGATAATGGGAATCGTAAAGGTTGCAATTGGAAATATGGGAGATGCAATCTTTAACGGAGATCTTCTCAGTATTGGTGATGCACACTGGGTTTGGTGGTTAGCATTGATCATGGTTCTTAATTCAGCGATTTCAATGTTTTATTATCTTCGTGTCATCGTTACAATGTATTTCCACGAACCGGAAGGAGACCGACAAGGGCCACTCCCGAGCGGCTGGCAAGTCAGAACAGCAATATTTGCTTGTGTAATCGCTTCAGTCTTCTTCGGAATAAATGCAGATGGATTAATTGAATTGTGCGAAATGGCAGCAAATAGCCTAAACTATAGTTGGGCAAGTCAATAATTAGCCAATAATCACTGTATTGGTATGTGAACCCTTCAAGAAGGGTTGGCCGGTGGAGCAGTTAGGTGCAAGCACATGGGACGTCGTCGTGAAGAGAAAGTAGACGTGGAAGAACTAGCCCGTCTTGAATCTCCTGAGGGAGGAACAGGCGGCAAAATACGTGTTAAGATGCCAAATAAAAAGGTCAACGAAATGTTTGCCTTAGCAGATCAAATTCTCGGAGGCCGTCGTGTTTCAGTATTGTGTGCAGATGGTGAGACTAGAATGGCTCGGATACCAGGTAAAATGCGTCGCCGGCAATGGGTTCGTGAAGGAGATTTGATTATCGTATGGCCTTGGGATTTCCAAGATGCTAAAGCAGATGTTAAGCATAGATATAGCAAGACTCAATCCATGTATCTCTCACGAAAAGGAGTACTTCCTGAATCAGTAGATGTGTTTGGAATGAATACTCGCCAAGATGATGATGATGAATATGATGACCTATTCGGTAATGCATCGGAAATGGAGGAACTGGCATCCAAAGGCGAGGCTGCTGTAGAAGAGCCGGTTGTTGATGAAGCAGAAGATATGTTCGAAGATGATGATGACGACGATTCAGATGACTTATTTGCAAGTGATGAAGAAGAATCAACTGAAGAAGCAGTATTCGCAGAAGAATCAACTCCAGAGATTGAAGAAGAACCAGTTGACGATGATGATGATGATGACGACGATGATATCGACGCATTATTCGCTTGAATAGGCGGCGCTTTGATGATGTATTGCTATGCTAGGCAATCATAGGTGAGGCTCAATGGGTTCGGATGACTGGGAAGATTTGACGTCAAACACTCGTCAGCATCGCCATAATCGAAAAAAGAATCGTGGTAGTAAGATCACTGATAGGCAAAAAGAGGAAGAAAGATTTGATGAACATCAATCAAAGAAATTTCTCAATGACTTGGAACCTAAATCGGGTCGATATGGCTGGATGAAAGAAACCCGTCACAAGAGAATGTTTCGTGATATTGAATCCAAACTTCAAGGCGTTATCGGCAAGGGCAGTTATGATTGGGTAGACCGTCGTGTATTCGACCAAGTTTTTGACCGATTAACATTGATGTCATTGTATAAATTGATGAAGACTGGAGTAATTGATACCCTTGATTTCCCAATCGCTAGAGGAAAAGAAGCACACGTTTTTCATGCAACTGATGTGGATGGAAAAGTGGTTGCAGTCAAAATATTTCATACCTCAAACGCAGTCTTCAAGAATTTAATGCAGTATATCGAAGGCGATAGAAGATTTGGAGGATTACGTCGCCGCCATAGAGATTTAGTAGATATCTGGGTAAGAAAGGAACATAGTAATTTGACAAGACTTTCTCGTTGGGGATTGAAAGTTCCGAAACCATTGGGGATTCATAAAAACGTCTTAGTGATGGAGTATTTGGGTGACGAAACCTCGCCTAGTCTGAAATTAAGAGAAGTAAAAGTAGATTTTCCAAAGCCTGTTTATGATGAACTACTGGAGTTTTTAGCAGTTACATGGCAAAAAGCAAAACTTGCCCATGGTGATTTTTCACCATACAATATATTGTGGCATGATGGAGGACCAGTTGTAATAGATGTGGGCCAAGTGGTAATCGAAACTCATCCCAAAGCCCAAGAATTCCTCGTAAGAGATGTCAATAGACTGGTTGAATGGGGTCTGAAGCAAGGGCTTGAGGTTGATTTAGCCGGTGCTATGTATGATGTATTGAATATGAATCTAGACCACATTGATAAATTAACAATAGAATTTGAAGAAGAGTAAATCACTCTTCTTCTGAATATGTGATACTTTCATCATCATCTAATTCCATCATTAAATCAACAGCCTCTAAGTCTTCAGGGTCAACTTGTGAAGCTCGCATTCTTCTATTGCGCTTGTTACTCAAATCCGCAAGACCTGGAACTAGGTTTTCAAAAACAGTTCCACTAGATATTTCGTCCTTTATTTCGATACTATCTAAACTACGGCTAGCTAATTTTGACCTACGCCTGTCCTTTTCTAGGAAGTTCAAAACTGTACCATGCTCAGCACCACCGGCAATCATTTCAATCGCACCTCTTGCTGCTGCCAATCCTTCTTCATGACCTACTAAAACAACGGTTGACTTGTAAATAGTGATTTCAGTATTTGTTAATCCTTCAATCAACTTTCTGATTTTTCCTTCGCTTCCGATAATTCTGGCGCGAATTCTGCGTTGTTGATTTGCTCTTTTACCAACGAATTCACGCAATTCAACCAACTCAAAGAAATGGTCATCTTGGAGTAATCTAATCGCTGCCATAGGAGCCATTCCTCTACCGATTGCTTTGATAACATCTGGTAATTTCATTGCCTTAACAGGATCGTAAGAACCTGGTTCGCCCCAAAGGACCTCTACATCACCTGTCTCGGAATCAATTTTGAACTCCTTACAGCCTGAAGCCTTATGCAATGACCTTGCAGTAGCCCCTTTTACTCCAATAAGAACCGCAATACGGCCTTGCGGGACACGAGGAAGAGATTGGCGCATATGGCGAGGCTACCGCCCCCCTCATTTCAAGCGTTGGTTCTTCTTTGGAGGTATGAAATCACGATTCCAGCGAATAATAGTGCGATTATCGAGGGTGCGAAAGAAGGCACTAACCCCGCACTTGTAATCGCTGCACCTGTGACTACCATGTGATTGTAATTATTTCCTTCATCATACTCATCAACTACATTGGCATAGTCTATCACTAGGCGCAAATCGTATTGACCTGTTTTTGGAACTGTATAATTCCAAATCATAGATTCAGTTGAATCTGAAAGACTTCCTGAGCCCAAAGTTCTTGCTTCCATCACAGTCCATTGTACAGTAGAAGAACGATCTGCTGGTGCAGATTCAAGTCTAACTACTACGCTACCACCATAGTCCTGATTACTTTCCAAAACACTGGTTATTGTGACATTTCCAAAACTTTCACCAGGCCTTACTACTAATCTATCCAGATTAGTTTCAGTTTCATTCCAGTATAGGTCTAATCCTGGAAGAATTTGATATGATGCTGGTGCAGTTGTAATGGAGTTGCCAGCAGCATCGTAAACCACTGCTTGAAGCATTAGATGTTGACGAGACTTTGTCGCCCAATTAGATAATCCAACAGTACCATCAAGACCATTGGTGCCTAAAGTAATCCAACGTCCCGAAAGGTCGGGTGTCTGTCCAACTCCATTAGAGTCAAATCCATATTGGATATATGAGGCCGTTGTATCTATTCCAGATTGTCCATCAAGAGCGCTGAATGAAACATTGGCACCACCGACTTTACTGGTGGTCAATTCATCAACAGTCCATCCAACTGCTTCAGGGTCTGTTGCATCGACTCTAACTGTAATAGTATCACTTGGTCCAGTATTTCCTACATTGTCAATTGCTCTAATTGCAATATTATGGATTCCTTCAATCATTGTCAAAGTAGTTGAATCAGTGTAAACAGAATTCCAAGTAACGCCAATATCATCTGACCATTCAACATGACTTACACCACTGCCTTGAGCGTCATCACTTCCAGATATCAGACCGGATAGGGTGACAGTAGTACTCTGCTGCCATGAAGAACCATCTCCAATTGATACAGAACCGATACTAGGTCCAGTTCTATCAATTCCGATGAATATCGTAGATGAATTTGAAAGTCCAGAATTATCATAGACAGTTAGCCGAGGATTAGAAGAACCTTCGGACATATTTCCACTAGCCCAATCCCAGCCATAGTTGAGAGTTCCTGGGCCATCTGCAAGCGGAGTACTAGGTCCTGGAGCGTTGGTTAGTGTTGCTCGTTTTAGATCATCATCAATAGCGCCCCAGCGAAATGAAATCGCTTCAGTGGATTCAATATTGAACCATGCTCTATCGGTAACAGAATCACCAGTTCCATAATCCGGATTCAAAACTTTGAAAATAGTTATTTCGGGAATGTGATTGGCAATATTGAATTCTCCACTGAGCGCAGTAGTTGTATTTTCTACATCATCATCCCATGCAGTAGCTCTTAGTGTGTAATTGCCATTCGTATAAGCAGTTGAATCAAAATGTTTCAACCATGGAGTGCTGGTCAAGTTGGTTACTAGATTCCATGAACCAGAATCAAATATCTCAATTAATATTGAAGAAATGTTACCAGTCCCACTCAATGTGAAAGTAAGGGTGTGTAAACCCGTAATGTTGTCATCGGTATTTGGCCCATTACTGAATGCAATACTTGTATTAGAAGGTGAATTATTTACTATAACCGCATCTGGTAAAGTGTTAATCTCATCATTATAATTTAACAATGGAGAGACAAGACTAGCGAGTAGAAAAACAAGTACGATACTCACTGCCCTCCCCTGCATACCCTAGAGACGTTCGGGCTCAGCCTTCAATGCTACCCCTAGAAATGCTTCTTTTGACGATTAAGTGAAGGTTACAATCTTTACCAACAGCATAATTATCTCGCAATCGTGTGTGCTTTGGCGAGCCAAAGAATCTCAAACACTTGGCAACTATAGGCATAGATTTGAGATGGGTTCAAGTGCTACGCAATACCACGCTTAGTTACATGGCGAAAGAGTTGAAGTCCATACTGGTCGTAGTATTGTTGGCTCTAACAATAATTCCCCTCTCAGTTTCATCGGAAACTAGCGGTGGTATTCAGGCTTCACCATCTACTTTGAGTATATTACCAACATCTCCCGAAGCTGGTGATACAATCACCATTTTGCTAACACTTTACAACTCTCAACAATCCGATGCTATCAATGTAGACTACTCCTTTTTCAAGGATGGAATAAGTTCTGATAAGAGGATTGAAGCGAATACTGTCAATATCCTCGGTGAATCAACTGTTGATGTTAGCACAACATGGAATTCACTGACTGAAGGAACTCACAAAGTGTGGGTTACATTTTCTCATAATGGCGATACTGAAGCATCATTTTACCTAGAGTTCGTAGTGGCCGGGTTGCCTAATCTTCAAATTGCTGAAACGGCATTATCTCCTTCAACCGGTATTAAATCTGGAGACAATGTTACATCATCGACTCGCATAACCAATACTGGTAGTGTTAATGCATCAGCCAGCACCCTTCATTTCTCAACATCCAGTGGTGAACAACAATTTTTGCCGACTCCAGCAATAACCGCTGGCCAATCACAATGGGTTAATACCACATTCATTGCACCCGAAAGTGGAACTCATACGATCTATCTTAATCCAGATTATTATGAAGAAGTGCATGAAGCCTCAGAGTTAAACAAGATAGTAGAACAATCTTTGTTAGTTGAGACTAGAATGGATGTCTATCATATTGGAGATCTGACGATAAGTGTTGAAGAAGGTGCTTTGGAAGGACCATGGATCATTGAAGGAACGCTAGGTAGAACCAATGGAACTGGAACTACTGAAGTCCAACTACGTTTAGAGATTCCAACCGATAATGGTGGATTGCTAATGATGCCCCCATTCACTGTAAATCTCTCAGGCGCAGGATATGCAGAAAAGTTATGGAGTCAAGTACTGACGATTAATGACCTAGCTTCATTGAGCGATGGTCCTCATATTGTAACTGCACAAATAGACCCATTCGATTCAGGTAACTTCGTTCAAGAATCAACTGATAATGATAGAACATCAGGCCAGATATCTATTTATCCGATTCCAGATATTTTTGTCGATGGAGATGCAATACCTTCTTCTTCATCGGTTGCTTCGGGTGAAGATGTAACTTGGAGAGTTAGTATTTCCAATGTAGGAGATGTCCAAGTGCGAGGAAGAATAGTTTACACTTGGGAAGGTTTCGAAAGTCAATCAGACTGGATATACATCGATGCAAGTGCAACTCAACTATGGAATATTACATTGACCACACTAATCGGTTCACATTCTGCAGAATTTGAAGCACAATGGGTTCCACATGCAACCAGTTGGGATAGTAATCCATTGAATAGTCTGGCAACAGGTAGTATTTCTGTTGAGGCTCCATTGAGATTGCAATGGGTCTCTACATCTATTTCATTAACAGATATAACTGGAAATACAGCCTCACAACCGTTGCAAAGCGGAGATTCATACACATTGTCAATTGATATGACGAGTATTGAAACTGGCAATGTTTCCTTTGACTGTATTGATGGTTCTGGAATCTTGTTAGAGATAATGTTTGTAACTATAGAAGAGAGAGGAGACAGAGCCTCAGTTTCCTGCAGTTTCGTCGCTTCATCTCCGATTAGCACAATCCGATTTTCACCATCTGATATCACAGTTACTAGCACGTTCACGCGTGCCTTCCCAACTGCTGCTACCGATGGCGGTGCAACAGATGCAGAAACGTCTGCTAAGGGTACAATGACTTTGCTTGGAGGCGGTGTTCTTGGGCTGATCGCATTACTAGTAGTGGCATATATTCTTACCAGAGAAAGAGAAGAAGAAGTGGAAAGGGATATTTTCGATTATTGTCCATCATGTGATGGTGAATTAGAAGGGGTCGAGGACCGCTGTCCGCATTGCTCATTCAATCTTAAGAAAGCCAGAAAACAATTCCATGATTGCCATGAATGTTCAGAATCTATTCCAGATTTGATGGAAGATTGCCCGTATTGTGGTGCTAAGCAAGATGTATCGTCATTCTTTGAGCAACGACAAAGAAGAGTTGTAGAGGAGAAAGAACTTATTCCTATTGAGGAAGAAGAGGATGATGAAGATGAAATTGTTACAGGAACAGAAGACTTTGCATCCACAGTTCAAGAATTTGGTTATGATGAAGAAGATCTCGGCCAAGAATGGGATGAGAATTTGAAGAGTGCTGAGGAAGAAGTTGAAGCTGCATACGATAGAAAATATGCAGATGAGTTAGCGCTTGAAGGCCTCACAGAAGAAGAGATTGAAAAACTGAAGAGCGAGGTTACAACGACACTCACCAGCGCTAAAGATGCCGCAGTTGGCGTCGGAATTGACGAGATGCTAGATGGTCGGGAACTCCATGCGCACTTGGATGATGGAGGAGATCTATCGGCAAGTGATGCCGGAATTAGAGAGCAAATTTTCAACGTTACAGGTGAAGAAGGAGTTCTACCGGGAGACAAGTTTGAAGTTGGAATGAGTACAACCGATAATTCATTAGCAGGAAATGAGGTCAAAGATTCAACAACAGATTTCTCCTTTGAGGAGGATGATGCACCACTTTCAGCATCGACCATGTCCGATGCAGAAGTTGCAACTGCAAGGGAGGCGAAGAAGCCAAAACGCCGCGCTCCTAAGCGAAGAGAAGAAACTCCGCAAGTAGCCGAATGTGGTGCATGTGGAGCAGATATTCCAGTTGAAGCCAATGAATGTGGCACTTGCGGTGCAAAGTTCGAATGAACTGAGCATTGATTGAATGAATTGAAAGTGCCCGTCGGCTTTCATAGGGTTCGTCATCGCTTTCGCTCGGCCACCATGTGCGTCATCCAGGCGATTTGAACCAATCCCCTACTTGCCTTCAAAGTGCCTCAAGTGAGGGAGGTATTGAAAACAAAAGAGAGATTGGCTATATTTGATGCAACAAAGAGTATTGGCAATGCTTGTCGTTTTGACAATGTTGTTGCCATCAACTGTTGGTTGCCTGGGCTTGATTCCAGCCCGTGAGGCGATTGAGGGTTTTAGAGAACCAGCTGAAGATGATTTGACTTATCTCAAGATAGATGTCTCACACACTTATACTTCCTTGGAAATACAGCCCTATACTAACAAATCTGTATTTACCGTAGATGATTCTGTGACTGAAATTTCGATTTATTTTAAGGCATCATTTACATTCTCTGACATCTTTCCACAAATTGAAAATAATACGAGGTATGTTAGAGCAACATTAACTGATTCAGAAGGAGATATCCAGTGGTCTGTTGATGTCAGTTCGGATTCTGCACCGATTGAAGAAAAACTTGAACCTAATCCTGTATTTACTAAGGGTGATTGGGTACTAGATGTTGAAGCGAGAGGTATTGGTGAAGAGACTCTAGGATTAATTCATGATAATTTCAATATTCAATTGACCGTTACACAGAGATGCGTCCAATATCCAATGGAAAAAGATTGTTCAGCAGAGTGAATCAAGCTAATGCTTCAGAACATGCATAATTGCGTGAGCAGTTTTTACATTTTCCTGGCCTTTCATGGTTTCTTTTGGCATCGTTGTGAACCATTAATCTCTGAACTTCAGCAATAGCATTGAACAACATTTCTTTATTGTCATCATCCCATGGAATTTGATGCAAATTCTCATTTCCGTATCTCAGAACTCCATAAGGAGCGGGTCTTTTAGTATTAATTTCTACCAAATGCAAATACGCCAAAACTTGTATCTTGTGAGAGCGGTGAGGGTGTTTTGGTACTCTTCCGGTTTTCTGTTCTACTGGAATAAATTCACCATCTACAATCACTATCTGGTCTGGTCTTCCCCGAAGGCCAGTTATTGGATCTTTCAATAGGCTCGAAGAATCTTCATTATCAGAATATGCAATCTCTGTATTTTCTTGCAAGCCAACAATTTCTCTTGCAATTTCCAATGAGTTTTCTACGAGTAGCGCTTTCTGCAATTGCCAAGAAGCGAGTAGTGTCCAAGCCATTGCCAATACAGCCAACAAGAAACCTGCTTGATTTTTGTTCTCTGCACCTACGAGGGCGCTTGCATGTAGAGCTAATGCTATTGCAGACATAAATAATGAGGCCTCTACTCGACCAGCTTCAAACCATCCACCGATAAAACCTTGAGGCTCTAACACTGAATCAATATGATATGTGTCTTCTGCATCAAAATTACTTTTTGATTTTGCAATAGTATCCGTCCATCCAATCCATTCTCTCCACGGCAGATAAACTGCCACAATACCAGTAATTAGAAGAGATAATGCCCAGAGTGCCATGTATCTAGCAATCACTAAAGGGGTGTAAACAGCATCATCTATCAATGAAAAAACAATAGCATCTATGGTGAAAACTAAGATGACAGCAAACCACCATGACCAGATGACCATAGTCCTTCGTAATTTTGCGTGTTTCTCTTGATAGTCTTTTACTTGACTATGAATTTTGGCGTGTTTTTCAACTCCATCTGTAATTGCTTCACCTTGGCCACGTTTTCCTTCTCGCGCTAGCGACCAAGAGAGAGGACAATATTCGTGGCGTTCCAAATCGCTAGCACTAACTCTTAATGGTTCACCATTTTGTAATCGCCAAACACCGTCTTCATGGAGTTCAGCACCACTAAATTGGTCTGTTTTAGGAGAATCTTGAGCCAACTTATTTCTCCCCGCAGGCACTGTGGTGGCGGGCTCTTTCTTTTATTCTCCCCCGTCACGATTATGATGATTTCACCAAATACAGTAATTCTGTAATTCCTAGTCAGTGCGAAGCGGTTTAATATGGGGGTTATGTGGGCGGCTTGCTGAGGTTTATCTATGTCCGATGAAGAAGCAACATTACTGATACCGTTTGAAGACTATGAGGAGAACGCCGTCAACATCGGTACTCAACAGAAAAGTGCAGATATGAAGCGATTTATTGAACGCGTTCGTGAGGATGGATTATACCTTTTGAACGTCAATATCACCGATGCTCGTATCCGTTCAATCGCAGCTTTCCTTAACAATTTTGATTCCCCTCGCATAATGGTTGTTTCAGCTCGTCAATACGGACAAAGGCCAGCCCGTCTTTTCTCAGAAGCAATCGGCGCAAATTCCGCAGTCGGTCGCTTTATTCCTGGATCACTAACAAATCCAGTTCTTCGTTCATACGTTGAACCAGATGTTCTTTTCGTAACAGACCCTGCTGCTGACCAGCAAGCATTGATCGAAGCGGTTAACTCCGGTCTTCCAATCGTGGGAATCGTGGACGCAAATAATAATCTTCGCAATGTTGACATCGCACTTCCTGCAAATAACAAAGGTCGTCGTTCTCTTGCTCAAATTTACTGGCTATTGGCTCGTGAAGTACTCAAACTTCGTGGAAAAACCACAGATGAAGATTGGGCTAAGGAACAAGAGCTTGAAGAGTGGCAATCAACTTTCTGAGCATTTTTGAGTGACTCGAAAAGAGTCAACAAACTTGGTATCATTATTGTTTGAATGATTTGATCACATCAAAGTTTCAATTCTTTGTAGGATGAAAGAAAATCTGATGTGGCTTGGGCGAATTCTTCCCCACTTACCTTTCCATGCATAATCGACCTTATTTTTTTAGCACTAGGTAATCCTCTAGTAAAAGAAACTGCATGCCCGCGTAGATTTTTTAAATTCAAACCAGTAGTTTCTGCTGCCAATTCAATATACCTGTCCCAACACCATCTCCTGGTCTCAAATTGCTGACCTACTTCCGATAAAGAATTCCAATTTCCCTCGAAATGTTCTATCCAAGGTAATTGGTTCGTATCCATCCAGCCCAACTCTACTTTCATTTCACCAAAAATGGATGGCCGGCCAATAGCCCCTCTTCCTACCATTAATCCAGCGGCCTGTGTTTGTAATAAGCAGGCGGAAGCAGAAGCTCCGTCGACAATGTCGCCATTTGCAATCACAGGTACTTCAACCGCTTGAACTGCATTTGCAATATAATCCCAATCCGCTTCACCAGAATATCTTTGTTTGAGTGTTCTACCATGAATGCACAACCTTTGAACCCCTACATTCTCTAATTCTTTGCAAATTTCAAGTGCATTATTTTCTCCTTTACCAGTCCCCAGCCTCATTTTTGCAGTGACAGGAATATCTATTCGATCAACGATTTGAGCACACATATCAACCAAACTTTCAGGTTCGGCCATCAAAGCGGCCCCTGCACAAATTTTGGTTACCTTTGGTGCAGGGCAACCAAAATTCAAATCAATAATATCGGCATTACTGCTAAGCATCTCAGCAGCGCGAGCCATATCTTCAGCAACCCCTCCAAATATTTGAGGAATAAATGGGTCTTCTTCCTCACAGGTTTCCATTCTACTCCAAGACCTTGCCGCTTCACGGGTCAAAGCAGTTGAATTTGTAAATTCGGTTATAGTAAAATCAGCACCACATTCTTTGGCTAATAGGCGAAATGGTAAATCGGTAACTCCAGCCATTGGTGCAAGAAATAGAGGGCGGGGCTCCCCATCCCATTCACCAGGCTTGGCTGAAATATATTGGCTCATATTCATCCCTCAGTATTTACATTCAATTTTGAGCAGATTCAAGAAGTTCTGCAACACGGCGCATACGACGTAATACCTTGTCTAATCGTTCGTTTACCCGCCGGGTTACATCTTCCGCAGTTTCCCCACTAAGACGGTGACCTAAAGGCAAACGTCCACCCAACAGGTTAAGCAGTAACATCTGTTGTTTAGAATTTACATCTTTCAATAATGATTCCACATCTCCAACCTTCAATTTACCTTTCTTTAGTTTTTGAATCAACTTTGATTGTTGAGTTTCATTCAGTATGCGAGTAAATCCGCCCTTCTTTAGCATCCAATCTTCACCACGGCGCTGATATTGAGCTACCATCGCTGACCACAATGAGATTGAAAGACGATCTGTCCTTGCGACACGCTCTACCATTCCTGATGCTCTAAAGCGCTCTAAGATGCGTCCGATACGAGGCTTGGGTCCATCGAGCAATTGCGCTGCTTCATCAAGAGATAACGGTGCATTTCGACTTATTAGAATTTCAAATAATTTACACGACAAGGAATCGGCTTCGGATTCTTTTCCTGGTCTTTCTCCAAGAAGGCCAAAATCACCAAGCCACTGTGAGAGTAGACTTTCACTGGTTTGTGGAGTAAGTGGCCTATGATCAACAATTCCAAGGCATAACAGTGGAGTATCTTCTTCAGGTAATTCAAGTGCTAGGCGGCAATCAGTACGTTTACAATTTGTTTGAAGAAGAGACATTCTTTGATCAATAATTATTTTACATTGAACCGAGAATAATTCAACAGCGTTTGAAATGCTACCTCCGCGCAAGTAATATCTTCTCCACCCTTTTCCCTCATTGGTATAACTAATAATTCCCGCCTCCACTAGGCGAGTCAAATGATGGTTCAATGATGCAGGGGTCAATGCAAGTTCATCGGCTAGCATTTGTGCATCCCAGCCAATTTCAGGGGATGCGAGAATATGGTCGCGAAGTAATCGATGTACGGGATTTGCCATGCCATAATCAGCCATTGCATCGCCTTTTTTTCGTACTAAGCAAAGCGTATCTGTAAACCAAGTGACTAAACTATCAACGTCTCTATCACTTGTTGGTAGCGCGACTTCTTGTAATCGTACACTGAACATTAATCTCTACCAATGGGAAGTGATAGCCAAGAGGCTTTGAAGACTTTGTATCAATTGCTTGTCAAGAAGCGTTTATTGAATAAAGTTAGTCGCGGCGTTGGTCGTCCCATTCATAATCAACAGCCACTGTGCCATGCCAAGTCATATCCATATTGATGTGAGGCATTAATTCAACTCTATCTTCGCGTAGGATTCCTCTTCTTCTCAGTACTTTGACAGCAGAATGAATAGTAGCTCTTGAACGGCCGATACGACGCGCTAATTCAGCCTGAGAGCGCGGAACTCCCTCTTTGTCAACATTTTCAAGAATCAATCTTTGGACTAATGACAAACCGATTGGTAGTGCGTTTGCTGCAGCTTGATCGCCTATATTCATACTTCTTAATTCTTCAATCTGACTCGGTGCACCTGCAAAATAACAAGTTCTTCCATTTACTGGCATGACAACCACACTTTTACGCACTTGTAATACATCAAGGTGATGGCGCAGAGTTCCATTAGCAGCACTCAATACAGTTTGTAATTCACGATAACATAAACCAGGGTTTGTTTCTAATGCAGCGAGAATTCTTTGACGTTGTGGATGATCGTGCTGGTGTTTAGATTTACTTGAAACTCCACCGAGAGTAATAGCTCCAATAGCGCTTGCAGCAGCGACCACTCCACCCGCTATACCAGCAAAACCTCCAGTTGCACCGAGTAACCCAGCAGCCAACCAAGGACGCTGACGAACCCACTGCGATAGGAGAGGCATACATCCGGGTTGGACTCTTCCCTTCTTAATCCATTGGAGTATTGTTCAAACAATAATTCAGTTTTCACTGCGAACAGAATTCTTTTGAATTTTCAAGTGAGCTACTAATGGTGAAAGCAATCTTCCACAGGTTCGTCCATGTTCTGATAGAATGTACGAGACACGGATTGGTGGCCCTTCATCCACTTCGCGGATAACTAATCCTTCTTCGACTAGGAAACGCAATGTATAACTTAATGTTCGAGAAGATATGCCGGACAGCATCCCTTTCATCTCATTGAATCTACGAGGTCCTGCAATGTATAGAGTTGAAAGTATTTCGATTGTCCAGCGAGAACCAAATACGTGTAATGCTTCAACTGCTGCTTGAACTTCCCAAGTTGTATCCCAAGGTCCTTTATTGGAATGATTTGCAAGAATATCTCTAATGTTACTACCGCTTTTTATTGTTTTATCAATATGATTTTGAACAGCCTCAAAGGAGTCCTTTGGTATAGTAAGTGCAGGTTCTGGCATAGTTGTCCCCAAACAGCCGGTTAGCCAGAACTACTTAATTTCTTTTCTACACCGAATATGAGAGTGGTTGCCGATTGTTGTTGGCGTGATTGATAATTTGAATTACAAATTAAACAAAAGCGAACAAATCCGACTTATCCTTCAAAGAGGGGATGGTGCTACGGGTTGTTATGGTCAAGTCGGTTATACTCGCTCGTGGAGGTGTGCTTGGCCGTAACACAGGCTTAGGTGGAGCACATCACAATTTGTTAGTTGCTCTCAGAAATGGTGACATCCAAGGTTACCAACTGGGAGCTACATGCGAGTATGATTTGGCAATGAAAACAAATCCAATCAAGCGTTTATTGATGCGCTGGTGGTCACATCCAAGAGTTGTAAAAAGATTCGTAAATTCTTCCGCAACCTCTGGTAATTGTGATATTTTACATATTACAGATCAAGAACAGGCACATTTAGTTCCAAAAAACTGCAAAGTTCCAGTAGTGGTAACAGTTCATGATTTATTTCATTTATTTCCTAAGCAAGTTAAAATCGGTCAAGAGACAATCCAAGTGGGTGAGGCAAAGCCACCAAGTTATCGCTCAAGAGATTTGAATAAACTAAAAAGTGGATTGATGAGAGCAGATCTCTTAGTTTGTGATTCAAGAGCAACTTTATCTGATTGTAAAAAATATTTTCCAAATGTCAAAAGCATTTGTGTTCCGCTTGGACTTGATATTGATGCCTTTGCAAATTTCGCTCAAACAGATTCACAGGTAATGGGTCCAGCACAAAATTTGCCCGAAGGTTGTAATCTCCTAATCGTCGGTAGTAATGACCCGAGAAAAAGATTGAAATTCATTTGTGAGGTGTTGGGCGGGTTGGACGATTCAATAAAAAATGAAATTCATATTCACCATGTCGGTAATGCTGAATGCCCATATGGCGGCCCATCTACCCACCAACTAGCAAAACAAAACAATATTCCAAATTGGTATGGTGTTGGGACAAATCTCAGTCATCAAGAACTGATGTGGATGCGCATCAAATCAGATGCACTATTATTTCCTTCAGGTAGTGAAGGATTTGGCTATCC
>JAACCR010000136.1 GCA_009937205.1 Methanobacteriota archaeon
AGGTTGGGTGATGGTTTGTGTCATTGGTACTTGTCCAGTAACAGGAGTTTGATATGTTACTTGCCCGCCAGGAATTTGGCCAGAAGTCAATGCTACATTTGGCTTATCATCTAAGGTTAAGGCAAGAATGATACCCAAAATTAATACTACTACTGAACAACAAATGCCCATAAATCCGCCTAATGTAGCAAAACCGCTGCCGATGGCTTGTTCCATGCACGCGTCGTCACAATACGTTCCAGAAACATCTACTCCAACATTGCTACTTAGAGTATATTCCATACCGGACATTTCATGACTAATAGAAGCATATAATTGCCTTGATCCTTCAACATATTCAATAGCTTCTCCCTCTTCATCAACACTATAGCATCCGTAATAGTATTCAATCACATCATCCCCTCTACTATCAACAATTGTAAGGTCAATCGATTCGCAATCCACTGGATGAATAATGTAGACCGTAATGTCCCAAGATTCATTTTCATTTATGGTAAAAGTTCCACTGGACTGTTCTTCGAGGTAAATACGATCATCACCTGCACTTACGAGCCCACCGATACCCGCACCTGCACTGATAACACTGAAGATGAACATGAGAACTCCGATGCCGAGAATGACTTTGCTAGCAATGTGCATGATACGGTCAAGCGCCTTCTCGTTATCAAGGTGTCTAAAGGGTGATTATCGAACAAAATCAAACTCGATGCAAAGGGGTCGTTTTGAACGATTAGGATTCTCTATTGCTAATGATTATTGAAATTAAGTCGTAATTAGATTGAAATGCTGTAGCCCGTAGGCACTAATAGGTGAAAGCATGCAAATCACAGTAAGTTCAGGAAACAATATCAATGGCACTCTAATTCTACCACTCTTTCAAGGCACAGAAAAGTTAGATGATTCAATCAAAGGCATCCCTGCTCAATTAAAAAGCCAGATTAACAATGTCTTATTTGACAATGATTTCAAAGCAAAGGCAAAATCTACTCTTACACTTCTTGGAAGCGAAGGTGGAAAGGCAATGCTAGTTGGACTCGGTAAGCAAGAAGATGCTGATGCGAACATGTACAGAAAAGCTGGTGCTCGTGTAGTAAAGGCTAGAGGAAAAGCCCATGGAACTGAATTGACTGTGAAATTAGATTCAACTGAAATTGAATTGGTCTCCGCATTTGCTGAAGGACTACTATTACGAGATTACTCTTATAATCACTACAAAACAATGGATGAGGATGACAAAGAAGATGACCTCAATGCTAGAATTATTTGTGATGAAGGTATTGAAGAAGAGTTGAATGAGTCTGTCCGGATTGCTACTGGTGTTGCTTCTGGAGTTCACCTTTCTAGAGACTTAGGAAATGCTCCACCAAATGATATGTATCCAATGGCATATGCTAAGAAAGCAATGGATTGGGCGAAGCAATATGATTCTGTTAGTGTTGGCGTAATAACTTACGAAGAGGCTATTGAACATGGAATGGGTGGACTTATCGCCGTCGGTAAAGGTAGTGCGAGAACACCATGTATGGTTATCTTCAAAATGAATGAGCACCTTGAGGGGCGCTGTCCTGTCATCGTTGGAAAAGGAATTACATTTGACACCGGTGGAATTTCATTGAAGCCTGGTCAAAACATGGATGAAATGAAGTACGACATGGGTGGCTCTGCTACTGTATTTGGAATGATGGAAGCACTTGCTTCTACTGGACATACAGGCAAGGTCATTGGAATTACTTGTATGGCCGAAAACATGCCATCTTCTAATGCTCAACGCCCTGGTGATGTCATCAAAACGCTTTCTGGAAAGACCATCGAGATTTTGAACACCGATGCTGAAGGACGATTGGTTCTAGCTGATGGCCTGTGGAAGGCTGGTGATTACGATCCTGAATATATTATTGATTTCGCAACTCTTACCGGAGCCTGCGTAGTGGCACTCGGACATGAAGCGACTGGGCTATGGTCTAACGACGATGAGTTCCGAAGTACTATCCACGAAGCAGGAAATGCTGTTGATGAACTGGCATGGCCAATGCCACTATTGCCTGCATTCGAAAAAGAGATCACCGATTCAAAGATTGCTGATACACGTAACCTTGGTGCTGGACGCTGGGGTGGAGCAAATACCGCAGCTGCATTCTTGAAACAATTCGTACCAATGCGAGGTGAAGGGGATGACGCAGAACAAATCCCTTGGGCTCACATGGATATTGCAGGTACCTTCTGGGGTGCAAAGACCAACGACATGGTTGGCCATGGTGCATCAGGAATACATGTTAGGACCCTTTACCACTTAATTACACAGTGAGCTAATTATAGTTTAACAGTAATTTGCTAGTGCAAGCATGAACGGATGTAATATCACTGGTTTTACGGCTTAATATTGATAATTTCGCCCTTTCTCTTAGCAACACACAACTGAGTCACAAGAGCGGAGCAATCGTTGAGTTCATATAGGTCTGTACATAGGGCACTATGTAACTGAAGGTTCAGTAGTGGTGAGATAGATGACAGGTGGCGAAGATTGGGAAGAGAAATTGATTGAACAGTTGTCGGAAATGTTTCGAAACATGGGCATGCCAATGGATAAAGACCAATTGCGCAAGTTAATGGAACAATTCCGTAGCCAATTTGAAGGAATGGGCATTGATGCTGAAAAGATTGCAAAGGGTGAAGTTAATTTCAATTTCGATTTGTCTAATTTGGCTAAAATGTTTGCCAAGGGCGATGACCTTAATGATATCTTGAAAAATATGGGTATGGCTGTAGAAGTCGATGCCGCTGTAGAAATTCCTACTCCTACTTCTGAAAAGAAAAACGATGCTATTATTGATTTGCCATCCGATGATATTTACTTAGACGGATGGAATATGAGCGTTACTATTGACTTCTCATTACGTGGCGAAGTTGAACAGGATCAAGTAGAATTAGCATTGGTCGATGGTGGGCAACAGATAGAAGTTCTCAAAAATAACCAAACACAACCATTGGCGAGAATAGCACTACCCCATCAATGTGAAGATGTTGTTGAATTCAGTCTCAACAACGGAATTCTAGATATTACTCTAAAATTAACACCTCAAGGTTCAGCCACTGAATCAACTGCAAATGATGTTGATTTAGATGATGAAGATTATGACGATAGCGCACCTTTATCCGATAATGCCAGGATTGATTTTGATGATGATGACGACGATGATGATGAAGATGGTGGAATTAAAATCTTCTGAATAGTAATATTATAGCACAAGTGAAAAAAAGGAAAGTGAAAATATGAGTAAAGTAATAGGAATTGATTTAGGAACTACGAATAGCTGTGTTGCAACGATAGAAAATGGTGACCCCGTCATCATTCCGAATGCTGAAGGTGCAAGAACGACTCCTTCGGTTGTAGCGTTTGCAAAAGATGGTTCAGAACGACTGATCGGAGTTGTCGCAAAGCGCCAAGCGGTAACAAATCCAGAACGAACTATCCTATCTGTAAAAAGGCATATGGGAACTGACTGGTCAACAAAAATTGATGATGCTGAGTACACACCTCAAGAAGTATCTGCATTTATCTTACAAAAGTTGAAGGCTGATGCTGAAGCCTATTTGGGTACTGAGGTTAAGCAAGCAGTCATCACATGTCCTGCATACTTTACCGATGCTCAAAGAAAGGCAACTAAGGATGCTGGTAGAATTGCTGGTCTAGAAGTTCTAAGAATTATCAACGAACCAACTGCTGCTGCATTGGCATATGGAGTGGACAAAGGAGATGAAGCAACTATTATTGTTTACGATCTTGGTGGTGGAACATTCGATGTATCCATCCTAGAGATATACGAAGTTGATGGGCAACCACAAATTGAAGTTAAGGCAACCGCTGGAAATAACAAACTTGGTGGAGACGACTTTGATGACTTAGTCATTGGATGGTTAGTCGCAGAATTCAAGAAATCAACTGGAATTGACTTAAGCAAAGATGTTCAAGCTCTATCACGCCTCAAGGAGGCTGCAGAAAAGGCAAAGATTGAACTTTCTGGTACTCAAACAACTCAAATTAATTTACCATTTATCACAATGAAGGATGGTCAACCTGAGCATATGGATATTACTTTGACCCGCGCTAAGTTTGAAGATTTAATCTCTAAGTTGATTGAAAAGACAATGCGCCCAACTCGCCAAGCTATGAAAGATGCAGGTGTTAAGAAAGGAGATGTTGACAAAGTAATTCTCGTAGGTGGTTCGACACGTGTACCTGCTGTTCAGGCTGCTGTTGAGAAGGAAGCCGGTAAAGAGCCATACAAGGGGATCAACCCTGATGAAGCCGTTGCAATGGGTGCTGCTATACAAGCAGGAATTATTGCGGGAGATGAAGGTGTATCCGACATATTACTACTCGATGTAACACCTCTAACACTTGGAATTGAAACTCTTGGTGGAGTAATGACCACAATGATTGAGCGCAATACAACAATTCCTTCACGGCGCTCTGAGATATATTCTACCGCTTCTGATAATCAACCTGCTGTAGAAATACATGTTCTGCAAGGTGAGCGTGAATTCGCAAAGGATAATGTCACACTTGGACAATTCCATCTAGGCGGCATTCCTGCTGCGCAGCGTGGCGTTCCTCAAATTGAAGTCACTTTTGACATAGATGCAAATGGAATCGTCAATGTTAGTGCAAAAGATATGGGCACTGGTAAGGAACAATCCGTTACTATTGAATCTGACACCTCACTAACCGAAGATGAAATCCAATCAAAGATTGAAGAGGCTGAAAGTTTCGCTGAGGAAGATAAAACTCGTAAGGCTAAGGTTGAACTTAGGAATATGGCAGACCAGGTAGTCTACCAAACTCGTCGTACCTTAGAAGAAAATGCTGAGAAGTTAGATGATTCTGATGTAGACCCTGTAAAGTCACTATTGGATGAACTTGAAAAGATGGTTCAGGATGAAGATGGTAAGCCTCTTGATCTAGATGATGTTGATGAAGCATCTATTCAAACCAAGGTAAAGGAAATTGAAGAAGCAATGCATGCCGTATCCTCCAAATTATACGAGGCTGCTGCGGCTGAAATGGCTGAACAAGAAGGCAACTCCGATGCAGACGATGGCGATATCAATGTCGATGGCGATGATACTGTCGTAGATGCTGATTTTGAAGTCGTTGACGAAGATTGATTGTTTTCATCTGCAAATATTGTGAAATAATAGATAATCTTGTGATTTCTTATTGATGATATTAGAAGCGTTTGGCTTATTGATGAGTGGTTGGTGGCTTGTCTATGAGCGATGCATCAATCCTCTCTGATACCGACCGAACCACTGGTCGAGATGCTCTGCGTAAGAATATTCAAGCTGCACTTGCATTGTCAGGTGCTATTCGCTCAACACTCGGTCCACGAGGACTTGACAAATTGTTAATCGACGACACTGGACGAACCTTGACTACCAATGATGGAGTCACTGTTCTTGAAACTGCAAAGGTAGAACACCCTGTGGCAAAAATGCTAATCAATGCTTCATCTGTACAAGATAAAATCGCAAGAGATGGAACTACAACTACCGTACTAATTAGTGCAGAAATGTTGAACAATGCTTGGCATCTTGTAACCCAAGGAGTTCACCCCTCAATGATTGCACGTGGTTATCGGATGGCTGAAGATTTCTGCCGAACAGAATTACCAACTTTCACTATCGCTGCTGCAAAAGATGACCTATTAGTAGCAACTAAAACCGCACTAGCAGGAAAAAGTCATGAGGCAATGCGTATACATTTATCCCGCCTATCGGTTGAAGCTGCTGAAATTATTATCGAGACACAATCAGGTGTAACCATTGCTGACCCAACAAGAGTCAAGGTGCTTTCACAAAGCGGAGGAGTTGTTACTGATTCCCAATTGGTTACTGGATTAGTATTAGCAAAAAAGCGAATCCTTGAAGCAATGCCTAAGAAAATTGGAGCAGGTAAAGTTCTTTTGATGAACGGTGGAATTGAGAGGCGCTCTATGGCATCTGAAATGAAACTAAATGTGACATCTCCTGGTATTCTTCAATCCTTTAGAGATAAGGAAATAGATCTATTGTAGCAGCAAGTCAAACATTTACAATCTTTAGGGGTTACTTTATTAGCCTGCAAAGAAGGTATTGATGATGACATCCGTTCTACACTAAACGAAGCCGGTATTCAAGCGTTTAGAAGAGTTGCTAGAGAAGATTTGGATTTACTTGCCAGAGGTTGCGGGGCGACATTATTGTATGATGTAAAAGGTGCAACTGCTAGCGATTTAGGTGTATTTATTGAATCAAGAAATGAAATGTGGAATGGTGTAGCGCACTGGATTGTAAACACTGAAGAAGGCGGTGCGACTTTCATTGCTCGCGGTTCAACTACTGATGTATTAGGTGAAGTTGAGAGGTGCTTTGCTGATGCTCTTGGTGTTGCATGCCAATTATTAGAAGAACCTTTGTTATTGGCTGGTGGAGGTGCTACACAAGTTGCTTTAGCAAGAAAACTAAGAAGGTATGCTGAAACAATTCCGGGTAGAGAACAATTGGCGATTGAAGCCTTTGCTGATGCATTGGAGATTATCCCCCGAGTACTCGCAGAAAATGCTGGATTAGATCCAATCAATACTTTACTGGAAGTTGTTGCCTCTCAAAGCAATGCAAATGAGGATGTCTCACATCATTTCGGATTGGATGTAAACACAAAAACACCTGCTAATATGATTGAAAACGGTGTCCTTGAACCTCTGAGGATTACACGGCAAGCGATTAGTGGTGCTACTGAAGCAGCCGTTTCGATTCTACGTATAGATGATGTATTGTGGGCAAAGGCTGATGCAACGGTACCAGACTTGCCAGATATGGATTAAGTTGACTAAACTTAGACCATCTTGAAAACGATTGATATTACGGCTACGCCGGTATCTTGTTCAAATAATAGATTGAATTAGATGTATCCATGAGTAAAGAATCTCAAATACCTGTGGGCGTTGATGATATCGCAATTCACTTCCCACGATTATTCATGGATATGAGAGATTTTGCTGATATGCGCGGTGCTAATTTTGCTAAACTTAACAAGGGACTTGGACTAACTGCGATGTCTATTCCTGACGTTCATGAAGATACTGCGACGATGGGGGCAATGGCAGTAATGCAGATAATTGACCGAAATGGTTTGAACCCTAATGATATTGGAAGAATGTATCTCGGTACCGAATCTGCATTGGATGGAGCAAAACCAACTGCGACATATATTGTTGATATGTTAACCCAGCGCTATCAAGAACGATACGGTGGTGATTGTTTCGTCAATTGCGATGTAGTGGATATGACCTTTGCCTGTATCGGTGCTGTTGATGCTCTGCATACTACACTGGATTGGGTTGCTCGCTCAACCGAGGAAGATGAACGAATCGGAATAGTAATTTTCTCTGATAATGCAAAATATGCACTTGAATCATCTGGTGAATATACCCAAGGCGCAGGTGGTGGTGCACTGTTGATTAAACAAAATCCTAGGTTACTTGAAATTCCTGATTGTTTTGGTGTTTCAACAACTCCAGTCCACGACTTCTTCAAACCAAGGCGTAATGTTTCTATTCATTCAGTGATTACAAATGTAATGCAATTAGCACAGGAAACCGGTCAAACCGTCAAGAAAGGCCTTGTCGGAAGGATGATCAAACATCTTCCAGAATCTACTGTAAGGAAATTAGGAATTTTCGCACATGGTGAAAACTCAGTTAATGTTCATCGGGATGAACCTATTTTTGATGGTCAATTTTCCAATAGATGCTTCCAAACTGCGGTTCGTCAAGCATTCAAGAATTTTGTAAAAAAGGCAAAATCCAATGGCCGCTATGACTGCGAAGTTGATGAAAGGTTTACCGAGCAGTGGTCGAGAATTATCATGCATCTTCCATATGCCTTCCAGGCAAAAAGAATGTTCCCCGATATATTTCGTCATGACCGCTTAGGAACTCCAGAATGGGAATTGATTGTGAAGAAAATAGGGGAGCCCCCAATTGAAACAAAATCAAAAGACGCTAAAGTCATTGAAGCATGGGAGAAGGAAATGGATGATTACCGCCGTGCGATTTCAAAGACTGAAGAATACATTGAATTTCATGCATCACGGATTGAGAAGGGGCAACGCGCTTCCAGTTTAATTGGAAATCAATATACTGGCTCTATCTTCCTCGCATTGATGTCTACATTTGAATCAGACTTAGAAGCAAATTGTAATTTAGATGGAGATTATTTCGGACTTTGTGGATATGGTTCAGGTGCGAAAGCAAAGGTGTTCGAAGCAAAGGTCAATCCACGATGGAGAGAAGTTGTTTCTCGTTGGCATTTATTTGAAAGACTTGGAGGCAGGGTGGCGATAGACCAAATCACCTACGAAAGTCTTCACAAAGGTACTCAAGACAAGTCGGTAATCTCACCTAATGGAGAATTCGCTTTGGTGGAAATTGGAGAAGAGGGTGTCATGGAAGGATCCAGGCACTATGAATGGATTTCAGCTTGAAGGAAATTGTAGAACTACTTTACCACAATTTCCAGATGTTGCTAATTCCATCCCTTGTTCAAATTCAGAGATTGGGAAGTAGTGGGTGATTATTGTTTCAATATCTATTTGACCTGAACTAAGTAATTCGTGCATCGTATCCCAGGTCGACCACATTTTGCGGCCATTGATTCCTTTCAAATGTAAATATCGGAATACTAATTCATTCATTGGAATCTCTGGAGTTGGGTTGCCGTATACTGATAAAACATTGACATAACCACCCATTCTAGTAGATTTTACTGTATTTGACAATGCGACTGGTGAACCTGAAAACTCGCATGAGTTGTCAACTCCTCTTCCATCTGTTGCAGCTAATATCTCAGCAACGATGTCATTGTCTTTTCCAAGAACCATGTCAGCACCTAACTTTTCTGCCAAACCCATACGATATTGGTTATCCCAATCAATAGCAATTACTTTCTTCGCACCCATTGCTTTGGCTGCATTTACTGCGAATAACCCAATCGGCCCCAAGCCGTGAATTGCCACGGTTGCGCCTTTGATAGGCCCTCCAGTCAAAGTGTGAATCGCATTGCCCAATGGATCTTGTATCGATGCGTGATTTGGATTCAGTCCTTCAGGAATCGTTCTTGCATTGACACTTGGGGCTGCGAAATATGGACCAAACGCTCCATTGACTTCAACGCCAAATATTGTACCACTTTCACATATGTGAGCATTTCCTTCATCGCAACGAGGGCAATTCCAGCATGCAAAATGGCATTCTATTGCCACATTTTGTCCGATTCTAGAGTCGGAAACAGCACTACCCACTGCGACAATTTTACCACATGTTTCATGTCCAGTAATAGTTCCGAGTGGAACATTTTCTCGACTCCATTGATCCCATTTCCAAATGTGTATATCGGTTCCACAGATTGAAGTCGCCAATGTCTGGACGATCACTTCGTCTTCCTTCGGAGTGGGAACTGGATGCTGAGTAAGAGAAAAACCTCCTCTTGCATCAGCGGTTTTTGTCCACGCCATCATCGTTGTTGGAATGGTTATCATCGCGCTCCCCTAAATCTTCTTTAGAGACGCCACCTTTTGGTTATTGGCTTGCTCTATGTCAACTTTGATGATGTGCTATGTGAAAATAATTAACAAAATAATGCCTATTTTACCAATTTTGGAATTGGGATGGCTGAGGGTATGTTGATTAAGGAGGCGCGACAGCCTCAAAACCCGTTGATGTCAATGAAATACGTCGTGGTCAGCGGAGGAGTCCTTTCCGGATTAGGCAAAGGAGTGACTGCCAGCAGCATTGGAGTATTACTCAAATCCGCTGGACTGCGAGTCACTTCAATCAAAATTGACCCATATCTAAACAGCGATGCTGGAACTATGTCGCCGTTTGAACATGGAGAGGTTTTCGTTTTAGATGATGGCGGCGAAGCAGATTTAGATCTCGGTAATTATGAGAGATTCTTAGATATCAATTTAGCCAAGGACAATAATTTGACAACTGGGAAAGTATATTCTAAGGTAATTGAAGCTGAACGTCGTGGAGACTATCTTGGAAAAACTGTACAAGTAATTCCACATATTACCGATGCGGTAATGGAATGGATTGAAGATATTGCTAGCAAACCTGCAGATGGTTCAGATCAAACGCCTGATGCTTGTATTATCGAATTAGGTGGAACTGTTGGTGATATTGAATCTTCACCATATATCGAAGCATTAAGGCAATTTCAATTTAGAGTTGGAAGAGAGAATGTTACTTTCGTTCATGTTTCATTGGTTCCGGTAATGGGACCTGTTGGCGAGCAAAAAACTAAGCCGACACAGCATACTGTCAAAGAGTTAAGGGGTCTGGGAATATCGCCAGACATCCTAGTTTGCAGGTCTACGGCTCCGTTGAACCTTGAAACTAAGGAAAAGTTGGCTGCATTTTGCCATGTTAGCCCAGGCGCTGTGTTTTCAACACACGACGTTCCGAATATCTATCATGTTCCTCTAATGCTGCAAGAACAAGGTTTGTGCAATATCCTCGGAGTGGATTGTGAAACTACTGGATTATTGGCTGAATGGAGAAAGATGGCATTACACCTAGACACTCTAGAACAAGAAGTTAGAATCGCAATGGTTGGGAAATATACCGGTTTGAGTGATGCATATCTTTCTGTGATCAAATCATTACAACATGCAGCGATGGCAGTTGATAGAAAATTGGTGATCGATTGGGTTGAAGCATCACATCTGGAAGAGAATTGGTCAAATGCCGAAGAATCTGGAAGTGCATGGAAGATGCTGAAGGGTGCTGATGGGATTTTGGTTCCAGGTGGCTTTGGCGATAGAGGTATTGAAGGGAAAATAATCGCCGCTAATTATTCTAGAATTAACAATGTCCCATACCTAGGAATTTGTCTGGGATTACAAGTTGCAACTATTGAGTTCTGCCGCAATGTCTTGGGGCTCACAGGTGCGAACTCAACTGAATTTGACGAAAGTGTTGAACATGCAGCAGTTGTATTCATGCCAGAGATTTCAAAGACTCATTTGGGTGGAACAATGCGTTTGGGTAGCCGACCTACATTGTGGCAAGTCGATGAATGTAAAATTAGAACACTATATGGAGAAGGTGATTCTGTAGATGAAAGACATCGCCATAGATACGAAGTCAATCCAGACCTAATCGAAGCAATTGAAGCGGCTGGCTTGAAGTTTGTTGGTAAAGATGAAACTGGACAGCGTTGTGAAATCTTTGAACTAGACGGACATCCATATTTCGTTGGAGTACAATATCATCCTGAATTCAAGAGCAGGCCTAATCGCCCATCTCCTCCATTTTTGGGATTACTCCAAGCGGCTGCTAAAAATTGATTGGACAATTCATCACAATCTTGTAAGCGATACTCTTTACAAGGAGTTGAGACAATTATAATGTATGCAATTAGCAATTATTACCGGATTATTATACCTGACTCTAACATCAATATTTCTTGCAAATATTGCAAAAATGAATAAAGAAATCAAAATTTGATTCATTGTGCAATTCTAATCAGCCTCGTTGTACGGAAGCCTTGTAAGATTTTGATGAATCTCTTTTCGTGAAACATCTCATCAAGTGTTGTATCACCAGTATCGATTCTAACATTGGATAAACCAATCAATTTACTAGGAGTTGCAACACCAAGAATATTTTCAATCCCAATTTCCCTAAGAACATCTGGAGAAAGTTGTAAATTACCTCTACCGATTAGGAATCCGTGGCCTCCCATCGGTGAAAGTAGTAACAATATTGGCTTAGCCTCGCCGTCATCATCTACGTGCTGGTGAATAATTTCTAACAAACGTTGTTCGTTTAAGTCAAGGTGAATTGTACGATCTGTTTCTCCATTTATTGAAGGCGATTCTATGTCAATTCCAAGCAGAGTCAATTCATGGCCACAGTGTTTACCCATACGATTCAAAGTTCCACCACTGCCCCATACTATCATCAAATCATTATTATCTGCAACTAAAGTTTTGATATGTTCCGCAAGTGCTTCAATAGTTTCTTCTTCGCTTGCACGTTCAACCTGCTCTTTGGCTCCTTGCATAAATCGAGGACTACTTGGAGTCCATGCTTCGCCATACATACGAACTTTCCAAACACCGGTTTGATAAACCTCTTCATCCAAATCCATGACCTCTGTAATTCCAGTTCTTAAATCACCTAAATGGTAGGCTAAAACAACTTCAGCTGCTGCTTTAGGAGTTGTAGCAAAGCAACCACTATGCATTTTTACTCCACCTGGAACTCCAACAATCGCTGTTTTAGAAGCGTCATTGCCAATGATTTCGAGCGCTTTTACAATATCTCTCGTCGTTCCATCCCCTCCTGCATAGAGAATTATATCTACTTCTGAATCAATTAATTGCTTTACCAGCAATGCCGTATCCTGCGCAGAAGTTAATTGTGGTGACTCTCCAATAATGGTCACTGGTATTTGCCCTATCCATGAAGAACCCATGCGGCCAGACCAGCAAATGAATTCCATTGCCTTACCTTGACGGTTTAGGCTACTGTCAAGAAGTTGACTCAATTTGTCAATACATTGCTGCATTCTTGGTCCAGCTCTATCCAGTGCCCCAGCAGCCCTTGCTTCCTCGGCCCTACCATCGCTACCCTTGAAGCCTAAGCGACCGCCTAAGCCAGCATCTGGATTGACGATGATACCGACTCGCATAGTACTGCCACCTGCTCAACATTCATCAATGTGCGGAGAAAAATAATTACCAATTTTCAAGATATTATCAACAATATTGAATTGTTAGCAACTCCTAGCCATACCATGCGCAGTTATGATGAGACTATTCCAAACCTAGAGGATGCGGTTTCTGGAGGCTTTTCGGAATTCAAAATCGGTGAAAAGAAATTTAAAGAATCTGAACAAAAGAAAGAGAAAACATTTGAAGACTCTGTTGTAGAAACTAATACTATTGAAAAATCAGAACCGAAGTATGGCTATAAAATCAATGCAGTAGAATCTAGAGAATCGTTTGTAGTCAAAGCCAATTCAGCCACACTGGAGACAAAGGGAGGGCTTGACATTACAAGTCCTGCCGAAGAAGATAGAGTCGCTCAGGAAAAGGCTCGGCTAGAAGCCCTAGCACAACAACCGCAAAAGCCTCAACAAGAAATCAAAGATAAGACATCTTCAACGATCGGTGATGAATTTGATGTAGCGTGGTAATCAATTTTAAATTTGTAACTTTTTGCTAATAAGTTTTGAGAATTAAAGGTGGATTTGATAGGTTGGTGGCGTCCCCCAAGGTTTGTCGGACACAACCTACGGGGAGTGTTTCTACAATCTGAGGCTAGTGTGATGTCAATGATTAACGTAACTTTACCAGATGGAACAATCAATGAGTATGCTGAAGGAATTACCTGTGCTGAAGTGATTACTGATGCATTAGGCCGCAAGCATGGGTGTCTAGCAGCAACGGTTGATGGTGTTGAAAAAGACATGTCAACTAAACTTACCTCCAGTTG
The DNA here is from genome assembly GCA_009937205.1 of Methanobacteriota archaeon. Classification (GTDB taxonomy): domain Archaea; phylum Thermoplasmatota; class Poseidoniia; order Poseidoniales; family Poseidoniaceae; genus MGIIa-L1. The sequence goes on from JAACCR010000136.1 coordinate 13,548, forward strand.
TTCTATTGTAGGTATTCTTTCAACTTCAGAAGAGGGAATACACATTCTACGTCATAGTGCTGCACATCTTTTAGCACAGGCCGTTACCGAACTTTATCCTGGCGCATTGCCAACGATTGGCCCTGCTATTGAAAGAGGATTTTACTACGATTTCAAAATGGACCCTATCACAGAGGCTGACCTCAAGGCAATCCAAAAGAAAATGCAATTCTTAGCAAAGCAAAATGCTGTCGTTGAAAGAATCGAATTAAATGAAGAGGATTTGAAATCTCATTTTGAGCACAACCCATACAAGATGGAAATAATCAATGAGAAATTGGAAGATGGTGCTGGTTCCACCATTTACAAACAAGGTGAATGGTACGACCTTTGTCTTGGACCTCACGTTCCGAATCTATCTCGATTGATGTTTGTCAAACTAACTTCGGTTTCTTCTGCATATTGGCGTGGAGATCAAGAAAGAGAACAATTAGTGCGAATTTATGGTTTGGTTGAACCAACAAAGGACGCCCTACAAGCCACTCTAAAGAATATTGAAGAAGCTAAGAAAAGAGACCATCGTAAACTTGGAAAGGATTTACAATTATTCCATATCGATGAAGAAGTTGGTCAGGGACTAATCTTGTGGACCCCTCGCGGTTCAATTATTCGTCAGGAATTACAGGATTTCATTTCCTTCCATTTACGCCGACAAGGATACTCACAAGTGTTCACTCCACACGTTGGTAAATTAGATTTGTATCGCACCTCTGGACATTTCCCTTACTATCAAGAATCACAATATCCACCACTTGTTGAAAAGGACTTGATGAAGAAGTTAGCTGATGAAGGATGCTCATGTTCTGAACTTTCAAATTTAATGAAATCTGGTGATATTGATGGATATATGCTAAAGCCAATGAATTGCCCTCATCACGTTAAAATTTATTCATCTCAAGCCCGCAGTTATCGTGATTTACCTTTGAGGTTGGCTGAATTCGGAACAGTATATCGCTGGGAACAATCTGGTGAAATATCTGGTATGACCAGAGTCCGTGGATTTACTCAAGATGATGCTCATCTATTCGTAACCGAGGAACAAATCGCTGAGGAAGTTCTAGGTTGTATTGAATTGGTTCAAATTATCTTTGATAAATTGGGAATGACCGATTATAGAGTAAGAGTTGGATTAAGAGATCCCGATTCTGACAAATATGTTGGACAATCTGAAGCTTGGGATAAGGCGGAAGATGCCTGCCGCTCTGCTGCTCAATCATTAGGTGTGGAATGGACTGAAGAAGAAGGAGAGGCTGCATTTTACGGACCAAAGATAGATTTCGTCGTTAGAGATGTTATCGGAAGAGAATGGCAACTTGGAACTGTTCAAGTCGATTATAATCTTCCTGAGAGATTTGACCTGTTGTACAAAGGGAGTGATGGAGAAATGCATCGCCCTGTAATGATTCACAGAGCCCCATTCGGTAGTATGGAAAGGTTCGTAGGAGTTCTGATAGAACACTTTGCAGGAAAATTCCCTACTTGGTTAACACCGACTCAGTGCCATATTATTACAATCTCAGAGAAGCATAAACAATATGCTCAGGAAGTTGCAGATCTGCTTAAAGAAAAGGAAATTCGTGTATTAGTTGATGATGGAGATGATACAATTGGCAAGAAGATTCGCACTCACAGGAAAATGCAACCTGCCTATATGGTAATTCTTGGAGAAGGTGAGGCTGAGAACAGAACTGTGAGTTTGCGGGCAAGAAATGGTGACCAAGTATCTGATTTGCCTCTAGACCAGTTCATAGATAGCCTAACGACTGAAATTTCTAACAAGGAGTCACAGCCATGCTTGGTTCCTAGCCAGCAGCAATCTGATGATTGATGATTAAACTGTAATGGGCTTGGAAATCTCCCTTTTCTTAGCGTATACACCATAAGGTGAAATGCAAAAAGATTGAGCAGAGATTATGAGCGCACCTCCTATCATCACTGAATTTTCAGTGGAGGCTCTAGTGCCCTTGTTTTTTGCAATATCTACGGCTCTATTGTTTTGGAATAGAATTGTTCCAAGACAACTACGAGGTTTACAAGTTGCCTTTGAAACTGGTGAGAAGAGATATGAAGTTCACAAAGTAACAGAATCATTTCAAGATGCTAAGGATTTACTAACTAGCAAATACATGAGATTCGGAGTTTCTTCATACCTGTTCGCACTGACAGGAACACTTCTGCTCTTTTTTGAATATCTAATGATTCGTTTTGATATATATTCAGGCTATCATGCACAAACATTAGCATTGGCACTATTGATGATCACCTGGCCTGCTGTTGTTTCAAGTGGTGCATCTCTTGGTGCTCAGGTCATCAAACCCCTCGGTAATACAAGAGCGACATTACAAGATTCTTCGATTTGGAGAACTTATTCATATTTTTTATTAGCAATAATTTGGTTCGGCTTAGTTGCTATCGTCGCGTTGGCTTTGGATATCAATGATGTTCCACAGAACCGAATTTTCTCGATAGCAGCATTTACTGCTTTCTCACCAGCAATATTAGCCTACGGAAGAATACTAGGTTCTTCTTGGCAAGCACTACATCAATCTAGTAAAAAAATTGCTGCTGGAGAATCTTCGCCCTTCCATAATCATATTCCGTCTACAAAACAAATCGCTGTAGCTTCAATAGTAAAATGGAATTTAATAGCAATGCCATTTGTTGCTACTAATACTGTCATTTCACTAATTGCATTATTATATGATCCAACACTATTTGTTCACTCAGATAGAGTGATAGGACTTCCAGAGTATAGTATTCAATCAACGATAATGGAAGAAGGAGGTTTGCTCGGCTTTGGATTGATTGAACTGTTCGCATACATTCCTCAAGCCGGTATTAGAGTTCCAATAGTAACTGGAATGCTCCTTTTCCTTCTTCTCAACGTAGCATTAATCGGATTCCTATTCATCTATGAAGTTGCAAGAATTCTTTTCCTTGATATCCAAGATGTTTCGGGCAGAGGGGGAATAAAATTAGCAGACTCACGGTTATTGAGAGCAGAAATCTCTGTCCAAGCAAAGGTTCTAAATTTTTGTTTTACCGGGTTTGCTGGACAAAGTATGTTATTGCTCTCACTAGCAATGATAACATTCTGGGATTCAAGTTTTCTACCTCAAGGTGAAACATGTGGCCCTTGGGAGAATAGCGTTTGCAACATACTGACAAAGAATAGTTTGGAAGAATTAACATGGATGTTAGCCGCTGGTGGTCAAATTTCTTTCCTCTTTGTATGGGTAGGTTCTATCAACCGAGGCAGCAAATTAGAAGATATCAATTTTGATGCTTCAATGAGTGAGAATAGAGAGATTTTAACTCAATTGGAAGATAAAATATACCTCAAACAAAAACCAATTACACAACTTATCGCTAATGATGAATGGGATCAGTTGTTTAAACAACTGGATATTATTTTAGAGGGGCATGGAGAAGAACTAGAGGGACTTGACCTAGTTAGGAGAATTAGTGCCAAAATGACCGTATATTGTAGCCTTGGGCGTTGGGATGAGGCTGAAGAGGAAGCTGTGTCATTACTGGCCTTACGCGGTGGTAGAGAAGCTCAAGTTGCGAGATTGGTGCTAACTGCTGCTAGCCTTGCTCAAAGAGATTTAGCCGAAGCTAAACCTCGCTTAGCATTCTTATCCGAAGGCGATATTGAAGGTGCTAGACTACAATGGTTTGCCAGTATTATGAGCCCTAAATCAAGAAAACTTTCACCTGAATTTCATGCAATGCTTGCTGTCGATCCACTGACTAAACGTAATATGGACCTGATAAAGAGATTGAACACAGGTACCTCTGTTAGTAAATTGAAACCACATGATAACCCCGCGGGAAGGATGCAATTTTTAGGAGACATTGCTAGGCTAAGATTGGAAGGACAATATGAAAGAGCAATCAATTTACTTGAGGAGTTTATTGAGGAGAATGATATTAAAAAATGGCCACATGGCAACTTAGTTCGTGCTTTAATTAACTACGACGAAGGTCGAATTAATACCGCTGCAGATATGACTGAGAAATTATTCGATACTAATTCACGCCATCCACATATACGCACATTTATTCGCCATTTAGCTACTATTGGCCATACTGAGTATTCATTGCAAGAAGAAACTGGAATGGAATGGTGTATTGATTCTGGATTGGATTGGGTCGGTTCTTGGGAAAAGATGCACAATGTTGCACCAGCACCCGAACTTCGTAATAAAAAATTGAAGAAACATGCTTGGAAAGCAAATGCTTGGATTGCTCATGATGTTGGAAATGGCTTACAATCGGCACTGTCCAAGAAAGCAAAGGGTTGGAAGGCATTGAGTGTGGACGATTCAGCCCTTCCGATTTGCCTATACACTCATCTAACTGGAATTGTTGTTACCTTGGGTGGAATGCCGGTTGATTTGGGATTACCTGGTGACCTTGATTTGAAGAGTATTGAGGCCAACGGTCTAATCGATTTGTGATTCATTCACAAAACATTCTTGATTAATTCATCCAAGTCCTGTGGCCTGCCACAATAGTGGCAACGAATGTGTAATGGATCTCTGCTAATCACCTTGAGTCGGTGTGGTAGTGGTTCACGTAAATTGGTAGTAATACAATTAGAGAATGTACAACGAACAACATTCAAAACTTCAGTTCCAAGGTTGATCGTCAACTTTTCTGCTACAGAATATGCTCTAATAATAGCAACATGCGCATCTGGTGCAACTAAAGCAAGGCGGTCTAATTCTGTTTGAGTTAATTCTCGGTCTTCAACCTTGATAATGTCCTTGGCACCCATTTTCTTAGATGGCACGTTCATGACCAAAGAAACTGGTACTGATGACTTACCACCTATTCCGAGCATCTCAAGAACTCTGAGTGCTTGACCTGAAGGAATATGATCAATAACAGTACCGTTACGAATTGCAGTTACACGGCGCATACTATGTTCATTGGCCATCAGAGTGCACCCCCTTCAGATTCAACATCAATAGGAACTGTAATCCCTAGAAGATAGCAAATCAATGCCATCCTAGCAACAACTCCATTGAATGCTTGATTGAAATAGCAAGCATGACGGGTTGAATCCACACTTGCGTGTATTTCATCAACTCTTGGCAATGGATGCATGATAATCATTTCAGACTTTACATCTGCGAGATTGTCTGCATGTAGTTTGTATGCACCTGCGCAGCGGGCATATTCATCTTCATCGGCAAATCTTTCCTTCTGAATTCGAGTCATGTATACGACGTCAGCATCGTTGATTGAGCCTAACAAATCCTCAGTCTCAACCACATTTGCACCATGCTCTCTAAGATCTGATACGATTTCTGCTGGCATCTTCAATAATTCTGGACTAGCAAATATCAATTCACAACCGAATCTAGTTAATGCGTGTGATAAGGAATGAACTGTTCTTCCATATCTCAAATCACCTGCTAATACAACCTTCAATCCCTCTAAAGTTCCATGTGCTTGCCTAATAGTAAACAAATCTAGCATTGTTTGGGTAGGATGATGTCCAGCGCCGTCCCCACCATTCATAATTGGCACATTGGCTGAATCTTGTGCATATTGTGCAGCACCTTGTCGTGGATGTCGCATAGCAATTATGTCAGTATAGCCATCGACCATTTGAATGGTATCGAAAAGAGTCTCGCCCTTAACCACGGAGGAGTTTTTTATATCTCCAAGGTTTACTACTTCTCCACCTAAACGCTTCATAGCGGTCTCAAAGGACATACGAGTCCTGGTGCTCGGTTCAAAAAACAAATTACCCAAAATCCGTCCTTGTAACAGTGGTAAAAAGAGTTCACCTTTAGCCACTGGAAGTAATCTTGTAGCATCATCTAAAATATTGATGATCTGTTCATTTGTTAGGTCGTCCATCGTGATGAGTCCCGCCATATTCTTCCCTCTCCTCAGCAAGCCGGCGCGAGTCGGTATTGAACATTGCCACTAAACAAGGCGGGGCGATTGTTATGGCTGATTGCTTACTAGGCAATTCTATGCAAGCATGGGCTGATGTCGAAAAGGCGATTCAGGCTGAGAAATTAATGCGCAATAAGAAGATGGATAATCTTGTTAATTTCAGTGCTTTTTCGCTATTGGCTACTGCAATATGGTTAGCATGGCCGGCACTTAATTCTGCAATTGAAGGAGAAAGTGGAATTGTTTCAGGATTGGGCCTGCCAATCATAATATTGCTATGGGGAGTAATAATTCAAGATATAGTCGTTGATGACGCTAAAGCACGTTCAAGAGTAGGCGGCGGAGCAAGTATCATTTGGCCAATATTGTTGATGATCGGTGCGTTGAATGTAGATTTTACCCTCTCAACTGTGACTTTAGGTAGTCTCCTAGTGATAATAGTAGCATTTTTTTGCTATAAATCAGCCGCGAACACCCTGCAAGGTAACCTCGGAGTACTTCGCTTTCGTTCTTTGATGACCGGTGTTGGCTGTCTGACATCTTTTTCACTATTTATTGGTAAAATGCCTGAAAGTATGAGTACACATTGGTTTTTAACAATCTCAATACTATTGATTTCAGTTACTGAAGTAACCTATACCTGGGTAAAAGGTGATGATCAAAAAGAGATTAGGAAAAGGTTTAGAAAATTATTAGACCAAGTTGAAAATCAATTATTAGAATTGAAAGCAAAGGGTGCAGCTGTAGACCAAGCCAGTAGTTTGGTAACAACTGCGCAAGAGGAAGGACATATTGATCCAGTTTATGGAATGAGGCTACTAGATGATGCTCAAGAGGAGATCAAACGTTCAATCTCACTTGCTGGTGATGTTAAAGTCATTATGCAAGATGCAAGATCTGCGGTTGATGCTGCAGAGGATATAGCACCTATTGCAAAGCGGCCAAGAAAGTCTTTCAATGCCGGTGTTAGAGAAGTTGAATTGGGTTCATTACGTGATGGAGAGTTGCTCTTTAGGCAAGCCAAGAAGTCTGCAAATGAGATTATTGAATGGTGGCGTCCTGCTGAAAATGCAATTACTGAAGCCTCACGTCAATTAAGTGGGAAAAGTGGAGATGCTGTTGAGCACTTAGTAGAAATGTTGGCTGATGCTAAGAAAAAATTGTCTTCAGAAAAGCCAAAGGAGGCTTTTGCATATGCAGTGGTAATTCCTCAGCAATTGGCTGCAGATGGTGATGCACAAGCTAAAGCAGAAAATTCTGTCACTGAAGCAGATAGACAACTAAAGCAAACAGATGGATTAGATACTTCTGATATGGAAAAACGATTATCTCAAGCAAAAGAAGAAATGGAAAAAGGCAATGCAAGTCAAGCGATGGGATTAGCAGATGGAGTTGTAAGGACAATTATTGCTGAACGTGCTGCAATGGATGATGTTCGTAAAGCATTGCGTCAACGCAAGAAATTAAAAAAGCAATTTGAATCGAGAGAGGATAAAGAAGTATGGCAATCTAAACTTGATGATATTGATGCTGCTGCTGATGAAAAGCAATGGACACATGCTGCTACTCTGCTCGAAAGAATGACCAAAGAACTCGACAAAGAAGGCCGTGCGAGCGATGATGCGCTGGAATTATATGACTTCGTAATGGATGAATGGAGAATCCTGCGTAATCAATGTGAAGCTGCATTCATCAAGGTTACTGATGATGACCGTCGTGACTGTGAACAGGCGATTGCTCTTGCAGAAGAAGAACTTGGAGTTGGTAGAATCCCCGAATGTTTGGAACTATTATCTAAGGCAGATTCTGCAATGGAGAAGTTACGAAGAAGGATCTAAACAATTCATTCTTCTTCACTTCTAAGCAAGTCCCGCATATCACAGGCCTTACATTGTTCTCCAGAAGTAACATTACCACAAGACGGGCATGCTTTTGCCGGTGCTGGTGGATTCTGTCTTCCGCCTAATTGTTCAATCTCATCACGAAGTCCTTTGATTTGGTCTGCCATATGCAACAATGAATGGCGTGTTCCCGGAGTATCTGCTTCCATTTGCGCACTCCCTTCTCTATCGCGCCATCGCGTAGCCCCGTGGGCTTTTGGTCCTTCTTCATGATGAAGAGGCAACTCTCGGTGGAGAGCATAAAGGTGCACTTCTTGTTCAGGCACCCAACGAAGAGGAACAATTCTAGGTGCTAACCCTTCAACAAGTGATGCAGCATGAGGCGCTAAGCGAAGAGTTCTCTCCAAATCACCATTGGACAGATTCATCATCACTGTTTGTGCCATATCATCCAAATTATGGCCGAGTGCAATCACATCAGCACCAACACTCGCAGCCAGGTGATTTATTCCCTGCCTGCGGAAAACACCGCAATATGAACAAGCTAACCTTGGAGCGCTGCTATCTTTCTTGGCCACCATTGTCAGACGTCGAACGACCTCATCCATTTCATGGAATGACAATTCTGGATATGAAACTCTGATGTATTCAACACCAAGTCTGTCACATAACTCTTGAGCACAAATAATCGATGGAGGCCTGTATCCTTCAATTCCTTCATCAACAGTACCTGCCACAATTCGGACATCTGGATTTTTTCCAAGTAAGTCAACTAATGAATCAAGCAATACCGCCGAATCTTTACCACCTGAAATAGCCACGAAAATAGTTGTTTTCTTCCCTTTAGGCAATGTTAATTGTAGTCTTAATTCTTTACTGATCTTCTTACGAACAGATTTTGCTAAATGCTTACTGCAAAGAAGTCTACCCGAATAAGCCTGTTCAACAACCGCAGGGTGCTCACAAGCATCGCATTGTGGCACGGTAAAGGCTGAACTCTCTACGGTCATAACACAGGGCGATACTTCGCCTTTTTTCAAGGTAGTTACTCATCTGGGAATGTGTAAGTACATACGTCATTGGTGGTATAGCATCTATCCTCGCAATCTTCACAGACCCACTCATAGTCATGCTTGCATTTGAATCCGTCTTCAGGGCAACATGGCCCACAAAGACATTCCAACCATCTAGCATTAGCTCCCGCTTCACGAGGAGTTGTGTTACAGTGGATACAGGGTGAGTTTTCGGCCATACTGCGCTGTCAATTTTATACTACTTAGTATTTGATAGAAGACTGCGAATATAGTTGATCCATATTAGACGATTCAAGCCAACTACATACACATATTTACAGCATATTTTCCAATTGCAAAATCAATTTTTCAATTGAAATATAATTAGTTGAGTCTAAATTAGTTTTGGAAAAAAGTACTCATCTGGGGGATCGGTTTCGATCAGAGAGAATAGATTTTATTGGCCTGGTCGCTCCCTGTTTTACGCGGAAAATACTGCATCATATCTGTTCCGCGATTGAATTTCGCTTATTTTGCAGTTGGAAATTTAATTTGGGTCTGTAAATCCCCCTTTAGGGGGATGGAAACGCAAAGGTTCTTGAAGGCTACAACGCTGACAACGAAATTGAGCATACATGCTACAACGAGTTCTTGCCGGTTTACTTCGAATTGAAGGGGTTGATCAGGCTATGTTAATTGATGATAATGGCCGCTTGTTGGCCAGTGTTGGAAATGAAGGTATATTGCCACCTTTGGACAAGGCGATTAAGATTACAACTGCTGCATTGGAGTGCGCATACGCTACTGAAATTGGCGATGTGTTTGAAATTTGGTGCGAGGGGAATGAGAGAATGATGATAGACATCGCATCTCCGAACCGCATAGTAGTGCTAAGTGGAGAGGGTGGCCGTCTTGCTAGATGGCGCCATGCTTTGGACCGAGACCGTCGCATCATCGCGACAACACAAATGAGTTGATACCTATGTTTGACCTACCAATTGGAAAGCCTATCAAAGAAAAAATATCTGTTGAAGCAGGTTCTATACAGCCATTTGATCATGGAATTATTACCACATGGCTGGGAAGAAGGAAAACTCCTTCCGGCCATCGTTTAATTCGTGCTGGAAGAGTTGTTGCATGGATTTGTGAAAACGAAACTGGAAAGTACCTACTCGCTGGTAGTGAGGCAAAAAATAGACTGGAGGAAATAGAAAGCTCTGGCGCTAGATTAGAAGCAAGCCAATATTCCATGGCAGGATTGGGTTGCGTCGCAGAAATAATTCCTGAATCATTTGAATTCAATGCAGATCGCCAGGGATTGATTCCTCGCGGAAATGCTGTTGAACGACTACTATCACGTGACCTTTCATCCGTTCTGCGTATAATTTGCGAAAATGTCACGGTTCGAGGCGCTATTGCAGTTGATGCTGGTATGTTGATAGATAGTGTTGGCGAATTACCTGGGGAAGCAGAGGATCTTGCAGCTCAAGTTGGAACTGCAATAGATGCTAGGAGTTCATTATCCAATAATCTAGGCTTAACCAATCAAGGACACTGGACTCTTCACACCGCCGATGGCGCTCTATTACTTGCCCAAACTGGTGAAATTGCAATAGCTGTTTGGACTGAGTCAAATTCTGACCATTCAAGGATAATTACTGCTGCTTCTGCTGCTCTTGATGGAGAGATAGGAAGCACTGGCGCTTTGGGTGCTGAATTACCAGACGGTTTCGTAATGCGTGAAGGAAAGGGAGGCCCGGGTGCGATTATTTCAATGCTTGAAGCGGCGATAAGTGAACAAGTGACTGGTCATATCAAATCGGGGATTACCGAAAATACTGCTGTGTCCCTTGTACTAAGCAAGGGCATACCTGTGACAATTTCTGCACCAAATAATGTTTCTTTTGAAGAAGCAATATTGAATTTAACTGATTCCAAGAGAATCCTCAAACTTCACCGACTACCAACAGGAACAATCGTATCAAAGGAAAGTGGAAATCTTAGTGACTTTACTCTCGCAGACTTTAGAGATTTACTCGCTACAATCCGAACCCGTTCGGAATCAAGAAAAGAGACTTTGACACAAAAAATCAATCTGTTAATGGGATTCGAAATAGGTGTAGAAGCATTGCGGAAGGCGAGAGCACATGCAAAGTTCAAGACGACTCTTGATCACACTTCACAAGGCCTCCCTGAGGTTGAAGCAGAACCCGCTCCAGCTGTAGATGCTGGACTGAGAAGAAGATTAGAGGCCGCTGAACTTGAAATTGATAATTTAACTAAGGGTAATGCTTCACTAAATGCTAAATTAAATGACGCTCAAACTGCAAAAACTGCTGCTCAAAGTCTTGCTCGCCATGCTACCGAAAGTAGTGGTGAGCAAACATCTGCTTTGGAATCTGCAAACTCTTCTCTAAATTCTATGCAAGTAGATTTGGCTCAGGCCGTATCCAAGAGTGAGGATGCAGAATCAAGAGCGCTTCGTTTGGTAAAAAGAGTAAATGAATTAGAGCATCAAGTTAGTGAAAGAGCAAGTCAGTTAGCTAAAGCACTAGGAGATTCAAAATCTAGCGAGGCTCTTAGAGATGCAATTCAAGATATGGCTCTAAAAGAGGCGGAATTAAATTCTTCATTGGATGAAGGTAGTGAAAGGTTGTCCACAATCCGTCAGCAATCTGATGATGATGAAAGGCGCCTTAGAGTATTGCAAGAGCAAGTTGAGACTACGCGTGAACGTCATGCAAGGGCTCAGGCTGAATTGATGCAACTAGAAGAGAGGATTCATGTTGCAAATACAAGCCTTGATGAAATTGATTCTGAAACGAAGGCCAGTAGACGCAGAGCTGAAGAAAATAGAAACCGTCTCGCTCAAGATGAGGCAAGACATAGTCAAGTGCAAGCAGAATTACGAGAATTGATGGATGAACGACGCCAAGTATTGCGAGAACTAGGTGATATCGGAGGTCGCAAAGGCCAGAGTGAAGCGGAATTATTGTCATTAATAGATAAGGCTGAAGATTTGAGTCAAGCACACGAAGAAGCATTACTGGACATCCAGGAAGCGGAAAGAATTCGTGCTAGACTCGCTGACGAACCACTGGCTCAAGCATTATTGGATGATGCTTCAACCTTTGAAGGTCTAGGACCTGTACTTTCACGACTTGAAACTGCACGTGGACTCGGATATTCTGTTACATTACTGGATAGGGCGGTAGAACGTGCACTACAAGTAATTCAGTCAACAGTTGACCATGTAGCAACTACTCCTAGACATTTACTTTCAAATGAAGTAATGTCATTGCTTGAAAGACAAGTTCCACAAACCGCTGGAGCAGTAAGGGGATTAGCACGTTGGTCAGTACAGCAGAGATTAGAACATCAATTAGGAGATACAGTTGGCCATCTAATTGTTGATTTAGAAAATTTACTAGAAGATTTCGACCGTTCTATTACAATGCTGCGACGTCTACGTAATGTCCTTGAACAATTAGCAAAACTTGGCGCACCTGTGGATGAAATCGAAGCATTGTTAGCAAATTGTAATCGTCCTGAAGCATTACCAAGTATTGCAAAGGCAACTCATAAATTGATTCGTGTCGCATTAGATGATATTTACTTGGAGGCTGATCAAAGAGACGCTGGTGAATCAATAGCATTAGAAGAAACTGCAAGAGTTCTTGAGGAGTTAATCACTCAACTTGATGCCAGTGGTTTAGCCGATGGCACACCTAATGGCATTATGTGGGAATTCCAAAGAGATGGATTATTACCTTATGAGAGAAATACTATGCCTGCTGCACAGCGTCTTGATGTCAATGATGAAATGATTTCTCATATGGAGCCATCATTAGCAGGAGAGGTTCCAGTCTCATTGGATAAAGCAGTAAGTGATGATGCTTCTGAGGCTTCGGAAGAAGATGATGAAGATGGATGGCAACAAATGCCTACTCCAAGCGATTCAACTGAAAGTACTGCTGCAACATATATCGCTTCCCCTGAAGCACCCGCACTTCCTCAACCTGGAACTATCAATGAAGATGATGAAAGAGCCTTGCTAGATGAAGAATTAGCACGCCTAGATGCTGCATGGGATCACAGAAATGAACCAAAAGATTTGGCAGTGGACCCTGCATTATCTGCATTAGAGGCAAAACTTAGCGGATTAGATATGTGAACATGGCTTTGGTCGCAATTGAGGAGGAATTGTATTGAACGAAACACTTGTTGGTCGGCAAGAAAAGCAAGGTAGATACTTTCCAATGTGGTTGGAAAGGCTATTACTTATTTCAGCTATTCTTACAATGTATCTATTCCATTCGGATGTTGCTGATTTTTTCCAAACGCAAGGTAATCCTGATTGGTTGATTTTTATCATTGAATGGTGCTTATTACCAATTTCATTACTAGTGCTATCTGAATTGATTGGCAGGGTAATGCAAGCAGTTCACAGTGATTGAGATTAAGCATCAATTTTTATTAAATCTTTACCGCTCTCTTGTGCTATTTCGTTACTTGGTAAGCGCGATTGAATTAGACCCCAGACTCTCTGCCAAGGGATGAAGAAACGCATCACTGCCATCAATGATAGGAACATCAATGCTGATATTACCAGGCCATAGGTTAGGGACAATTCTATCGATTCACTAACTTGGCCTGCCCATTGAGAACCTGTGGTCTTGCTAACGATTTCCAATAGTACACTATGGAATCCTAATGCAACCATCGTTGCAATCGCTGTCAATCCTAAGAATCCAATGGTATGTCGTAGATGACCGTTTAGCATATTATCCATCTGGCGAACATATTCTGGGTCTCTTTTACAAGACTCTGGTAGGCGGTAAGCATACTCAAGATAACGAATTACTCCGTAAGATGATTCTTGGAAGACCATGATTAGAATTGCAATAGCAATCAAATTGAATTGCTCTTGAGTAACTAATTTGAAACCGAGTAGACCAATTGTTGGAGAGCCCACCTGACTTTCGAGTGTTATGAATTGGGCTCCGTATGAACCGAGTTGTCCTTTGATAAGCGGGAAAGTCAAAATCGCATGTATTCCTAAGAATATCAAAGTGAATCCTATTGCCCAAGCAACTGAGCGACGACTTAATCCCCAGATTCCTCTAGTACCCATGATAACCGGTAGAAGATAAATGAAGAGAATAATTAGTGACATTATCATCAGTAATGGCCATTGCAGAGTTTGTAGTTCTGAATCATTTGGTAAGCGCAAATCAAAAGAAAACAACATTCCAGTTAACCAAGAAAGGATTAGGCGTCCCACCAACATTACAATCAAGGTAATAATAAATCCAAGTTTGATTCTCTGCTGCATTTGAGGCGTTTGGAATGCTAAGAAGGCCATTCCGCCTCCAATAGACATTCCCAGTATGAGAGGGACAAAGAAGCGACTTAATCCATCTCTACCTTCTCCTGTTAACCAATCCCCTAATGGTAGTTGGTCGCCAATTATTAATTCAATTGAATCAAATAGCATTGTGTGATCAATAGAGCCAACAACATATGTTGAAACAACTTCAAGATACATCGCTATCAAAGCAACTGTTGCTAATATTTGCAAAGTTAGAATTTGCCATTGCTTTCTCAGCAATTTCAAGTGAAGGGTGCGGGCACCAAGGCCATCTGTCATTGTGACATCTGACTGAACATCAACTTCACTTGCCATTTCAGTACCCCCTAACCTGCATTAATGCCTGTGACAAATCCATGTCTGGCATCCAATCAATAACCTGTGCACCAGAACCTGCTAGTGTCGTCAAACGGTTCTGCCTTTCTAATTTTAGAACTTCGTATGACATTCTTGGAATTCTTGAAACCAATCTTTCAAAGTCGATACTAGATGGACTTAGAACAGTTACTTCGTGCCCTCGTCCAACTAAATCACGTACTGCTGCAGGAACTGTTCCATCTCCTTCACAACTTGAAATTATGAATACAGGAGATCCTCTGCTGAATCTTCCACTAAGAGAATTAGTAACTGCTTGTAAAGGCATATTTCCTTTTGGAGTTACACCCGCAAGCGCACTTAAAATCTTGAAATATTGCTTGTCTCCTGTGTCTGGAGGTAAGTAGGATAGTTCATCTCCATATATTCCCAAAGCGACAGAATCTCTGCGATGTAAGAAGAATGATGCTAGACTGGCAGATGAGACACAGCTCATTTCTAGTGGATTTTTCAGAACAGTTCCAATTCGTGCAACATCTCTACTATCGAGTAATATGTACAAGTCGGTTACTGCATCTCTACACTTTTCATTAACCATTAATTCACCAGTGCGTGCGTATGCCTTCCAATTGATATTCTTGAATGGGTCTCCAGGAACATACTCACGCAAAGAAAAGAATTCAGAACCTTGACCTGGGATTCTTAGTGTTGTTGCACCAGTATACATCTTAGGTGTGCGAGAACGAAGGAAGGCTTCCTCAATATCTTTTATTTGAGGGAAGATAACTATGTCAGAATGATGGTCAACATACATTTCTTCAACACCTAGATTGAATGTGTTCTTGGCCCTAAGTGAGACTGGACCGATAGAATAATGCCCACGTAGTGGACATCTTAGAACATAACGAATACGCGCACTTTCACCTGGGCGTAGGTTCAAACGCATCTGATTTAAACCACTACGCAATTTCATTTCATGAGGAATATTATCGTATACTTCTAGCAACTGAGTCTTACGGTTACTACGGTTAGTGATTAGAAGTTCAACGTAGAGATCGTCACCTTTGTACAAATTGTCGGCACTCAATTTTCTTTGAACTTCAACATCACCATGTCCAGAAATCCATGAATTAACTACAATGAATGCTACAAAGGCAAATCCTAAAATCATCATTTGATGATTTGATATCATCATACCAATAAGAATGAGGGCAATTCCTCCAGTAAATGTGAATGCTGCTTTACGAGTCCACATTCAAATCACCTCTGTTCTACCCCAAGCCTTGATTCTTTTAACCAAAGCAACGGTTTGTTCTAATGAATATTTACTATTCGAATCAATTGCAAACTTAGCAAGTACAGGGTCATTGATTAGCCCAACTAATTCTCTTGCGGGCAAAGCATGAAATTCCTCCCTCGTCAGTCCATTTTGATTACGTATTTTGGACAAGAAAACTTGGTGTATCTTTTCCACTTTAGAATAATAAACATAGCGATTAGCATCTCCAAAGCCGTAGTAAATAATACTGAATACGTGCCTCCATGGCTCAGGGTCGCGCTTTTTGATAAGTACTGCTTCAAATGCAACAAACAATAGCAGGAATAGAATTAGCATAGCTAATCCTTCTCCTGTAAAGTATACAAGTAAGAAATAAACGGTGTTATACGAATCTGCGAGAAGGGCATTTTGAGGATGTCTTGATTCATCAAAGATTACCATAGCATTGTCCGAGGCCTGGCCCTCTTCACCAATTTTTGTACTCATTAGAGACTCTGCAATTACATCCAATGCCCACTTACGGTTGTCATTATCTGGAATTAAATTACTCACATCCCCATACTCGCCATCATTGAACCCCTGATAGTCATACATTGCATTCATCAGGGCTGAACCGTCAGCGACAAAGATGATTTCTCCACCATCATTTGGATCACAAGTCGAACGAGCACATGCTTCTATGCTGAGATTGAATTGGCCCCATAAGTCAGGTGTTTCGGTTGTAATTTCACTGCCAACCCAAATTTCTCCATCTCCGTTTACATCAACCGTTGCCTCATTACTTGTAACAGCACGAATAGCAACTTCTGGAAGTGCACCTTGAATACCAGGCATTATTTCCAATCCAGTGATATTGTTTAGAAGTAATTTGTAAGATGGGTCGAAATTTACAACACCATTATCCCAGTGCTGACCACAAAGTCCGGCATCCTCTAAGGTCATTGAATCTCCATCCAGTAATTTACAAGGATGTGCTCCTTCTCCGTTTTCATCACCCCACCTTTCGTGTTGTGTAACGGTGTCAAGATCTATTTCAGTACCATTCATTCCACACGGATTTGCCTGTACACACATCCAAATATAATTGAAATCAAGTTCGGTTGCATAAGTTGTATCAAATAACTGATAACCATTGTAGCGCACTCCGAATGCTTCAGCTATAGTTCCCGCAAATCCAAAGTCTTCAAGAATTAATGCCGTTCCTCCTGCTTCAACAAACTCTACTATTGCTATCACTTCAGAAGGTGAATAACCATCATCTGTTGAGATTGTGATAAAGCCATCATCATCAAATTGAGGTAGTGAGAGAGTATCTCTTTCTACACCTGCAACGACGAATGTGGTATTTCTTGGATCTTCAATATCCGCCAGTAACAATGGAGATGAGACCAATGAACGTGTATCAATTCCCATTTCATTCAAATCTTCCCTAAAGGCCGACATATCATTCCAATCATCATCGTAGGCAGATAATTGATTTGTATTTGAGATGTTAACAAAATTTAGCAATATAGTCATCAATAACATAGAAAGTACAAACCAAAAAGCGACTTGTAATCCGAGTCTTCGATAATTCAATTTGCTAAGTTCCACCATAATATCACCTACTAGAGCATAATTCCGACAAAGCCATGCAAGCATATTGGTTTAGAAGGTTGCCCACACTTGAGAAAATAATGCTCAACTGCACCAGTCCCTCAGAACGTTATAAAAGTGCTAAAAAACATATTTAAACGGTACTTTTAGAGGTTATTCAGCGAGTCAGATGGACTTTAGTTGCAATCCTTGAAACTTCAGCCACAGGCACACTTACAATGCCATCCTTAGCAACCCAAGGCAGTAATTCTGCGTCAAGATCTATACCGATTTTTACTAAAAATTCTGTTATTGCTCCTAACTGATTATCAAAAACAATATCAATTAATTGCCCAAGAACTTCGCCGTGAGAGTCAACAACTTCTCTTCCAATTAACTCTCGACCAAAGATTGCCATATGCCTCACTTGCTCCGTAATATCACAACGGTGGGTTGAACTCCTTCAATGCGTCGCCAGCAAGCAGCCTAAATCACATAGTTTACATGCCGAATCCACTGTCACGAGTACGTTTGATATTAGATAATCCAGAAGTCAAACGCTCCTCCATCTTTTGGTAATACTGTAGCATTTCATGCGTAACTGTTGGACGGACACGAGAAATTGCTTCTTCAAAGTGTCCTTTGGTTACCTTCTTCTTGCCAGCCCTCATTGTAATCAATGCTGCTTCACGGCATACTGCTTCAATATCAGCACCAGTAAATCCATCTAATCCACCAATAATATCCTTCAAAGAGAATTTGCTCAGTGGCATTCCACTAGCATGGATATTGAAGATTTTCTCTATTGCTTCAGCATCTGGTGGCGGAATGTGTAATACACGCTCAAAACGACCGCTGCGTAGTAATGCAGGGTCTATCATCTCCGGCCGGTTTGTTGCAGCAATGACGATAACTCCATCCAATGATTCAACACCATCCATACTGGCCAATAATTGATTGACCACACGATTTGAAACATCACTTCCTTCTGAAGAACCTGAACGCATGCTGGCAATTGATTCGAACTCATCTAAGAAGATAATCGCCGGTGCTGATTGCTTGGCTTTCTTGAAAATTTCGCGGATTGCACGTTCTGATTCTCCGACCCACTTTGAAATCATTTCAGGACCTTTAATACTGATGAAATTTGCTTGGGCTTCATTTGCAACTGCCTTAGCAAGTAATGTTTTTCCAGTACCTGGTGCACCAAATAGAACAATACCGCGAGGTGGTTTTATTCCAAAATGCTCGAAAGCTTCTGGCTTGGTCAACGGCCACTCAACCGATTCCTTGAGCCTATCTTTAACCTCTTCAAGGCCGCCGACTTCTTCCCAAGTAACCTTAGGGATTTCAACATAGATCTCACGCAATGCAGAAGGTTCTATGTCTTTGATTGCGCCTTTGAAATCATTCATTCTAACTTCCATCTTTTCCAAGACTTCTGGTGGAATCGTATCTTCTTCCAAATCCATTTCTGGCAAATAGCGACGTAGTGCAAGCATTGCTGATTCACGAACTAAGGCCGCAAGATCTGCTCCAACGAAACCATATGTATTGTCTAGAATCCAATTTACATCAAAGTCTTCTGAAATTGGCATTCCGCGAACGTGAACATCCATTATCTCGTTTCGACCTTCTCTATCTGGAACACCTATCTCAATCTCTCTATCAAAGCGTCCTGGTCTCCTAAGAGCAGGGTCTAACGCATCTCTACGATTTGTGGCACCAATAACGACAACATTGTCTCGCCCTTGCATACCATCCATTAGAGTAAGCATCTGAGCAACGACTCTTCTTTCTACTTCACCACTAACCTCTTCTCTCTTAGGACAGATTGAATCTATTTCGTCAATGAAAATAATAGCAGGTGCATTTTCACTTGCTTCATCAAATATCTCACGTAATTGTTTCTCAGATTCACCATAATACTTGGAGATGATCTCAGGACCGTTAATAATTTTGAAATGTGCGTTTACTTCTGTGGCAACCGCCTTTGCAATCATGGTTTTTCCTGTACCAGGAGGTCCGTGCAATAGAACTCCTTTTGGAGGGTCAATTCCTAAACGACGGAATAATTCAGGGTGCTTTAGAGGCAATTCAATCATCTCTCTAACCTTCAGCAATTGTTGGCCGATACCTCCAACATCCTCATAGGTGATTCCACCGGTTTGACCAACGTCTTCAGCTTCCAACGGTTCATCTTTGATGACAATATCAGTTTCAAGTGTAACCTTGACAATACCTTTTGGAGTTGTGCTCAATACAGCAAAGGGAAGTGCCTCAGCGAACATTGTCATTCCAGGAATAAAAATTCTATCACCTTTAACGACTGGGCGTTTGGATAATCCTCTACGAGCAAAACCTTCAATTCCATGGCCAAATTTAACCTTCTGTTTATTCGCCATCACTGGAGATAGTGTCAATTTGACACATTCCTTTGCCTCGACTTTGGAAACTGTTACCGCATCGCCCAAACTGACTCCTGCATTTTTTCTAACCATTCCATCGACACGAATTAAATCCATTTTTTCGTCTTCGGGTCTGCTTCGCCAATAAATTGCACCGGTAGAACGTTCTTCGCCCTTAATTTCAACGATATCACCTGGTTTTAATCCAAGTGCGTTCCCACCAGAAATACGAGCTCTGCCGTGAGCAACATCGGATGGTATTGCCTTTGAAACGCGTAATGTAATTGAATCCTTTTTATCTGCCATAGTTAATCACCATACTGTTTCAAGCACGCCGACAGTATACAAAGACACTTCCGACCGCTCTCAACAAACCTCCCTGTTTCTGCGAACCACCTTAAACTCTCACATTCTTCACTTTGCTTTTTTTGACCGGAAAAAATTGCAAATCAGATAGTCATATTCAATAAGCCACCGCCGATGGCCAACAATATGGTTCATGTATTAGAAACCGGAATAGAGATTTTATCAACTGAACACCCTCAGGGAAAACCTATGGTAAAGGGTTACAACATCATCAATGGGCAATTAACCTCATCAAGTGATGGAGCAACTTTCACTTCCATAAACCCAGCAATATTGACAGACACTCTTGGAGAGTTCCCTCTATCGACTAAAGCGGATGTAAACGCTGCTTTGGATGCTGCGCATGCTGCCTTCCCAAGTTGGGCGGCGACACCTGCTCCAACACGCGGACAAATAATTGGAAACATGGGAAGACTCCTAATGGATAACAAAGATGCTATTGTTGCACTTGAAACAAGAGAGATCGGAAAAACATTGAAAGAAGCCGCTGGATCTGTTCAAGAAGCGATTGATACCTGTTTGTTTTTCCA
>JAACCR010000137.1 GCA_009937205.1 Methanobacteriota archaeon
CAAGATGCTTCATGGAATTATGACCAATACAATGTAATGGAAGGTATTTGGATTCTATCGGTTGTAATTGACCAAGGAACAGACAATATTGATGTTAATCACGATGTGACTATCAAATATCTTGCCGAAGAGAGTGAACCTAATCCTTTCCCTGTTGGCGAAGAGTGATTTACTGTTCCTTTAGAGTGAATAATTACTCAAAATGAAAATGATTGGTTTCAGTTTCAGTTTGGGTGAATTTGAAGTGAAAGTGAAAATATAAGCCTTAGTGATGCCTTTAGTTGCTCAATTTCTTCGCCCATAATGGTGATTTAATTTAATACCCCGTTTCGTTTCTTCATATACCATTGGTGATACAGAGTAGTTTGGAAGTGAACGAAATGGCGACCAAAGCGAAGAAAAATACGAAAATTAAGATAGAAAAGAATGAAGAGGTGCTGGATGAACCAATCCCATTAATGGCGCTAGAGGAAGAGGGGGAGGCGAAGATAGAAGAGCTTCCAGGCGTAGGTCCTGCGACCGCAGAAAAATTGCGAGAAGCTGGATTTGACAACCTTCTATCACTGGCTGTAATGGCACCTGGTGACTTAGCAGAACAAGCAGAATTAGGCGAAGCAGTTGCTGCCAAAATAATATCTGCAGCAAAGAGAATGGCTAATATTGGCGGATTTATTTCTGGTGAAGCACTATTGGAGCGAAGACGCCAAGTGCAGAAATTACATAGCAAGGTTCAATCTATTGACGACTTATTAGGCGGCGGTTTTGAAACACAAGCTCTTGTTGAAGTATACGGAGAATTTGGCTCAGGTAAAACTCAAATCGGACATCAACTTGCAGTAAATTGTACCCTTCCTGTCGAAGAAGGTGGTCTTGACGGGGATGTTTTCTACATTGATACTGAAGATACTTTTCGTCCAGAGCGAATTACTCAAATGGCCCGTGGCTATGGATTAGATCCAGATAAAGTTCTTGCACGAATCCATGTAGCAAGAGCATACAATTCTGATCACCAAATGCTTCTCGCTGAGGAAATCAAGCGAATGAGTAAGGGATTAAATGTCAAAATGATTATTGTTGATTCTTTAACAAGTCATTTCAGAGCCGAATACATTGGTCGAGGAATGCTAGCAAATAGGCAACAAAAGCTCAACCGCCACTTGAAGGATTTGAAACAATTAGCTACTGTCAATAATGCACTAGTTCTAGTGACTAACCAAGTTCACTCAAAACCAGACGCAATGTGGGGAGATCCTACAAAGCCGATTGGTGGGCACATTCTTGCTCACGCATCAACATTCAGATTGTACTTGCGTAAAGCAAAGGCTGGAAGAAGAATTGCACGCTTAGTGGACTCTCCTAACTTACCTGATGGCGAATGTGTTTACCAAGTGACTCAGGAAGGACTTCGTGACTGATTCCGAAAATTGCAAAAGCTATCGAAACTCCATTGTAAGGGTATATTTGAAGCGGTATCTTCAAGGGCACTTGAGAGAGCATAACGTATATGCGTCATCTTATTGAACGTGTTCTCGAACTTTCCGACGAAGAACAGACCAAGCCATCAGCAAATATTCCACCGGTTGGAACTGGTGATGAAGCCGAATTGAAAGCCTTGCTAGAATCACTACAACCTCGAATAAGAGTTTACGGTGTTGGTGGAGCTGGATGCAACGCAATCAATCGTTTATTTGAAGAGGAGTTGTTTGAATCAGAATATGTTACCGGCTATGCTATCAATACAGATGCACAAGCATTGTTGATGTCACCAATCAAGAATAAAGTTCTAATCGGACGAACTGGAAGAGGCAGAGGCGCTGGCGGCGATCCAACCAAAGGTGAAGCTGCAGCATTAGAATCGGAAATCTCATTACGCAAAATCACAAACGATACTCAACTTGCTATTATTACAGCAGGAATGGGTGGTGGCTCTGGAACCGGAGCAGCTGGCCATATCGCTCGATTAGCAAAGAAGCAAGGGGCGATGACAATTGCAGTAGTAACTTATCCATTCAAGTCAGAGGGATCTCTTAGGAAGCAAAATGCAGAGTGGGGATTAGAGCGCCTACGCGAACATTGCGATACCATCCTGGTTATTCCTAATGAAAGGCTATTGGAAATTGAAGGTGTAAAGAATCTCCCAATCGCTAGCGCTTTTAGAGTTGGAGATGAATTACTAGTTCGTTCAATCACTGGTGTAACTGAATTGTTAACTACTGATGGAATGGTAAACCTCGACTTTGAAGATTTGCGCGCAGTAATCAATTCAGGTAGCGGTGTTGCTATGATTGGTTTGGGTGCCGCTTCTGGCAAAAACAGGGCCGAAGAAGCTACTTTGGAGGCTTTGAACTCACCACTACTGGAAATTGATACTACCGATGCAAGAGGTGCACTGATCAATGTCGTTGGTGGAAGTTCACTAACGCTCGGTGAGGCGGAACGTTGCGCACAAATAATTCAAGAGAAAGTCAGTCCACATGCCAAGATAATTTGGGGTGCTGCTGTTGATGAATCACTTGGTGAAGATATACGGGTAATGTTAGTATTGACTGGAGTAAAGAGTGACCAAATACATGGCGCCAGTGAAAATCGCCAACTTAGAGCGCTACGAAACCGCCAAATTGAATTCGTAAACTGAGTTCATTTAGTTGAATAATAGAATAACCCAACTAGGGAAATTGCTGCGAATAATAGTAGTGCGATTTCGCTATTTTGAATCTCATCCGAATAGTTAGGAGACTCTCCAATGACTCCCGTATATCCTTCACCTGCTACCGCAGTTGAGTAATAATTCCAAGCATCTCCTGATGATTGTTCATTGGAATTTACTGCATTACCATGCACTACGAAATTGACTAGCGAATCATTAGAACTAGGTGCAGTCCAAGAGAAATTCCACTGCCTATATTGAGTTCCTGAAGATGTATGAGTATAACCTTCGTTGATTACTTGCACACTGTTATTATCAGCAAAGAGAATCGTTCCCTCATCTACCATTAATCTAAATCCACCTATTCGCGCATCTTCTTCATCCGAAATTTCAATTGAACTATTGATAATTATAGACATCTCATAACTAATGTTTGCCGCCCATTCCTGTGGAATGCCGTCAATTATTACTGACGTTGATTGCGATCTTGCGCCATGGCATAGACAGCCATCATCCCCAATATCTCCTACTCCCGATGGGGTGCTGTGCGCTAATTGCGATGAAAATAATAGAGTGAAAAATAGTAATGATACCAATAATTTAGCCCTATTGGCCCTCGTTATTATCAAGCGCATTTAACTCTCTCCAAATATGAAATTATTTTGTATTATTCAATTCGTATGCAAACAGATAACTCAATTATGAATCTCTACTCTCCAAGTAATTTCTACAGATTGGTTGAACATATTTGAAACACTACAATATTTTTCATGGCTCTTTGCTACAATTCGTTCTACAAGTTTCTGTGGAACATCTCCTGTAACATGATATATCAGTTCTATTGATGTGAAAACCCGTGGAGTACTTTCTGCTCTCTCGCTATCTAATTCGACCCACACTTTGGAAAATTCTCTTTCCTTCAAGCCGGTTACAACATCTACCAACGAGCATGCACCAATCATTTGCAGTGTTACTTGCATAGGACTAGGACCGTCTTCCCAATCCAAATCGAGACTCTGCCCATTGGAATTTATACATTTTAACCCATGTTGACCAAACCATTCAACCTTGCTCTGCATGACACTACCATACTGCCACAGGTATTGAAATGCTTGTACACATTATCACCAATTGTGCGGTTGATTCTTGAAGGGGATACCGGTGGCTCAGCATGAGTGCTATGTCTGGAACTGCAATAACTATGGAAAATGGACTTCTTAATGTACCGAATAACCCGGTTATCCATTATATCGAAGGTGACGGTATCGGAATTGACATCACTCCAGTAATGATGAAAGTAGTCAATGCTTCAATTGAAAAAGCATATTCTGGTCAAAAGCAAATTTTTTGGTCAGAAGTATTGGCTGGTGAAAAAGCGTTCAAAGCAACTGGTGAATGGCTGCCAGAGGAAACTCTTGATGCTATGCGCACTGGATTAGTATCAATAAAAGGGCCACTTACCACACCAGTTGGTGGTGGAATTCGTTCTCTCAATGTTGCACTTAGGCAAAAATTGGATCTGTATGCTTGTGTTCGGCCAGTACGCTGGTATGAAGGAACTCCATCTCCAGTGAAGTCTCCAGAAAATGTTGATATGATTATTTTCCGTGAAAATTCTGAAGATGTATATGCGGGAATTGAATGGGAAGCAGGTTCTCCTGAAGTCAAGAAGGTCATCGATTTCTTACAAAATGAAATGGGAGTTGACAAAATACGTTTCCCCAATACATCAGGAATTGGAATAAAGCCTGTTAGTCAAGAAGGGACTGCTCGTATTGTAAGAGCTGCAATAAAATATGCAGTTGATAACGATAAAGAAAGCGTTACTTTAGTTCACAAGGGTAACATTATGAAATTCACAGAAGGTGGATTCCGTGACTGGGGATACCAATTGGCAAAGGATGAATTTGGTGCGAGTGAACTTGATGGAGGGCCATGGTGCACTCTTACAAATCCCAAAACTGGTAATACCATTACAATCAAGGATGTTATTGCAGATGCAATGCTTCAGCAAATCATTCTAAGGCCTTCAGAATATGGTGTCCTAACAACTATGAATCTCAATGGAGATTACATCTCTGATGCATTGGCTGCACAAGTTGGTGGAATCGGAATCGCCCCTGGTGCTAATATCAATTACGACAATGGTATTGCAATATTTGAGGCAACTCATGGAACTGCTCCAAAGTATACTGGAATGAACAAAGTCAACCCTGGCTCACTCATTCTATCTGCTGAAATGATGCTTCGTCACATGGAATGGCATGAGGCTGCGGACCTGATTGTGAAGGGAATGGAAGGAGCAATATCTGCTGCTACAGTCACATACGATTTCGAGCGTTTAATGGATGGTGCTACCCTATTATCGTGTAGTGATTTCGGAGATGCTATGATCTCTCATATGTAATCATAATATTCACAATCGCTGAATTTATGAAAAGACTATTTCACTTAACCAGTTAAGGATAAATCATTCATGTGCGAATCCACAGATTTAGAGTTCTACTATTCTTAGCAACTCCGAATCCAAATCGTTCTTCGAATGCTCTTGCGACCATAGTAAAGTCTCCATCGCGGGTAGCGATTAAAACTGTACCAATTCCACGTAATGGTTGGTCTGCTAAATGCGTTGCAATTTTGATAATATCAATATCTGGTGCTTCCGGATAGATGTCTCTATCCTCAATAATTGTTCGTAACGGGTTTCCTCTTGTACGCTTCATAGCGGTCAATTCTTCGTATATTTCGGTATAATCTAAGAGGAATTTGTTTACTGCTTCGGTGTTTTCTGGATTATTAGAATCCGCTTCTGCATGCAAATCAAGAGGCTTCCATGTGCTGAAGTCTGATATTACACTTTCAACCAATTCAGAAACTACCTCTTTCGTTAGAACTGATTCTAATATTTGTGGCGAAACTAATGAATCCGAGAATCGACTTTTGAGCCTATCAATCCCCTTAGCCAAAGATCTCAACTCAGACTGAACTATCTTAGGAAGCCACAATTTGACTCTACCGTCCTTAGCTCGGTTTAGAAGAACATTATGGAAATTACCAACCCCTGTAATATCCAGGCTGGCATCAGCACTCAATTCAAGGCAGATAGCCAATCTTTGGACCAAAGAATCAATCAGAATATTTGTATCAACAATAACCAATGGAGTCAATTTTAAATGTCGCAGGTATCGCCTCTTGGAAGTAGTTATTTGGTTCTTGTATTGGGTGAATAAGGTGCGTTCAGAGTCAGCCAATAAGCCTAATTCAGTAGGAGTAAATTTACCTGAGCTTTGTGCTCTTTCTAAGAACATTAATCCATCGATTGCTTTCTCTTCAGCAGTATTGTGTGCTAAAGTGTAAACTTCTTGCGGTGTTGGATTACCTTGCATCAGTTGAATGAATAGAGTATCTGGGGAGTTTCTTTGTCTACGACGATTCTTTTCAAGTGAATTAAATGCTGCTGTAACTCTTCCTGCGAACGGCTCGCGCGGTAAAGGACGCGGATGTTCAAGGTGATATGATCTTAGTAAATCCAATTCATCATCTGCAAAATATTTACGTTGCCGTTGCTCCATTTCACCTTCGGCGTTTTCTTCAGTAACCATTTTTGTCCTTTGCACAAATTCTTTGAGTATTTTTGTGGCTTCGTCGGTTTTTTGGTAAGTTGCAGTAAAAGATACGCGGAGATAAAGTTGAAAGCGCCTTGTTAATGCTGTTTTTAAGGCCGGTTGAGCCTCTAATAGTTCAATTGCTTCTTTCCATTGTGAAGCGAATGCTAGATGGATCAAGGCCTTGCGATATAGCATGATAGAATGTTCATAATCAAAATCTCCATGATCGCCTGCCTTTCTATAATCTCTTGCAGAATTCAATTCATCTCCATTAGATGCTGAAACCGCTGCTCTTGTCAGAGTGTGCCAAGGAGATAATGGATTATTAATTTGGTACCATGCTACAAGTGATGGTAATCCAATATCATGCTCTAAAACAAGGTGCCGTACAGTGTGAATTAGGCCAGTGGAGATATCCTTTGCATCTAGAATTGAATCAAGTGTAGTTATGGCTTCAGTATCTTGATCTCCATTTTGTAACATTAAACCAACGCGGTTCAATCTCAAGGTTGAAATTACTGAATTGAACAAGTTCTGTTCCATCAAACTTAGATTAGCTGCTTCCACGCAAGTACTCAAATCATCAAGACTTTTTGATGAGGCTATCCCATCACCGCCATCTTTGAGTGCTTGGCGAATTTCACCGAATGCTTTCAAGCCGCCTTTGTCCAAAAGCGTAGTGAGACGTTCATCGTCGATGGTAGAGCCTTCCAGCAACATCAAAAGCGCTTGTGATGTGCTAGAAAATATATCTGGAGCAGTAGTATTATGGATATGAGTTAGTGCGATTTTTCTTGATTCTCTAGCACTACTCCATAGTTCATTATCCTTGCCAGCGGCAAGAATATGGGCGACGAAAAGTGTTTCATATGGATGAGCAATGGCCAATAACTCATCATTTGTGATTATTTTGGCTAATCTTCGCAATTCCATTGTTTGTGTGAATAGTGGAATCGCTACAACAATTACTTGCTCCCACGCTTCACCATCAGAATCTTGCAATATCTTCACTGCCAAGTTTCTAGAATTAATATTAATAGATTGGGAAGAAGAAATTTGGATAAGTGCCATTTCATCTAGGAGAGGTATCTGCTGATTCAACCAGTCAATCGCTGAATCACCCGGTAAATCTGCAAGTAAAGGCAACAGAGTAGTAAGATCTGCACTAGATTCTAATTGTAATGAAATCAATACCTCAACTGCATCTTGGCCCTTGCCTTCTCTATGTAATGCGGATAGTCTCCACCATTGTACCTCTTCAATTTGAGATTGTTTTGAGTCTCCTTGGCGTAGGATTTCAAGACCATTATTCAATTCGTCACTTGATAAATCTCCTGCACTTGCGGGAGGGTTTCGCCAAGCAAATAATCGGCGGGCTTGGGATAATGAATCATCTCCAGTAATACTGCGGCTTTGTTGCCAATCATTGACGATACCGTTCTTTAATTGTGAATAATCTAATAATTCAGCTGCTAATTCAGAATCTGACTTAGCCAATTCTTTCAGTGATTCACTCGCATCCAAACCACTTGCCAACTGTAATAGAACACTGATAATCGAAGAAGGTCCAGTTAAATTCAACAGTTCAGGATCTACCTTCAAGTTTCTTTGATTCTTTAATTGGCTAGCGACTTTTTGGTATGCGACATGAATTGTTGCATCGTTTGAAGAACTGGTTAATGTGCTCAAAACCGTTGCTAATTGTTTACTATTTTCAACATCAATTCTTCCGAGTGATGTTTTAATTTTAGCACTAGTTTGCTTCTTGACCTTTGCCTTAGGAAAACCTGCAAATATCCCTAGAACTCCGGTTTTTTCACCGATGGAAACCCATACTGGATGTACTCCTTTTTCTAAACATGAATCGCGGAGAGACGCTTCGGTTGGATTCCAATCGTCATCCCAATCATCACTTTTGAGGATTTTGTGCACCATTAAAGTTGCTAGACGGTATGGATCACTTCCTGAATCTGGCAGTAATGCCTCTTGTGGAGAAGGAATCCAATCTAGTGGGTCTGATGATGCAGTACCGCGTCCTCCACGGCGGCGATTACGGCGCCCTACTGACTTCTTACGAGACGGGGCGTTTTCGTCCTCATCTACTGCAGGTGCTTCCGTTTCGTCTATCGCTAGATAGACAAATGTTCTGAACGGCTTATCAAGCATTTTCCATTCAGCAAGTTTTGAAATTATAATCTGCCGTTTGTTTTTCGGCACATTGGTTTGGAATGCCTTGTCTAGGCAGATTTTCATGAGGTTTTCCGGCATTCTCTCACCCCTACGGGGTGGTCGCTGTGCCACCTGTCTTTCAATGCACCGCCGGAAATTCGTAGATGGTTATGACAAAATCAAACTATGAGGGTCGCCACAGCATAACATGGAGGGGTAGTAGTTTGGACATTATTAGATACATTGCATTACTGCTGCACCCCATTTTAGCATCTAGTCTTGTGGCTTGGATTTGGTGGCAATACTCTTGGAAAAAGAAGTCGCATGAACTGAAGGGTGAAGAACGCGCCGAGCACCTTAGATTACACGAACAGAGGGGAGAAAAACTGCTTTGGGCTGCGATAATAGTAGCGTTGGTAGCAGTTGCTGGAAGGGCGATTGCTGGCTGGAGAACTCATGGTGATTTCACAGCTGAAATTTGGCCAACCAGCATTCATGGAATTACCGGACCCATTGGAATTGTTATTCTTTGGCAACTTTCTAGAATGGGTAAAAAGGCAAAAATTGCCCGTGAACAGGGTAATTCTTTTTCAAATTTAAAACTGAAACATGGAAGAATGGCAGATTTAGTTGTTGCATTAGTATTCATTCATGCTTTTCTTGGCTTCCTCTATATCTTTGCAGTTCTTTGATGATTTTGTTTGACCAACGACACACTTCGTTGATATAGATAATCAATAGGAGCAGCAAATGTGGAAAGTACTACTGACCCGAGTATGCTCGAAGATCGAGTCTTTTTCAGATTAGGATTATTTATTCATGATCACAATAAATTAGTTCTAGTTTTAGGTCTAATCTCTTGCATACTTATGACCAGCCTTGTGAGTTTAGGTGCTAATTGGTCTGAAGCATTTGGCGAAGATGATGTAGAATCACTCCAAGCCAGCAGTTTGCTATCTAACTCATTCAAGCAAGAGAATAAGAGTGTGGGTCACAGTTTCAATCTACTCGTCTATCATCCAACGCTAACAGATAATGATTCTGAATGGCGTCAATCAATAATGCTAGCATTAGAAGATTTTTCAAAAAGAGATGATGTCAGTATTTTGTATTCCTGGCAGGTTAATGATATGGAACATTTAGATTATGTTGCATATACTGAACGTGGTTTCATTGCCCAGAATATTATTACCATCGAAGGCGATAAGACTCATGGCAAAACTGTTTTTGATGAAAATCAAGAGTCGGTTAGTTTTGAGGGAGAGTTTGTTTCTTGGAAGACTGGAAACATTGCTGTTGAGTGGACCTTTGATAATAGAATCTCTGAAGATTTAGTCAAAGCAGAGATTGTTTCCGGGCCTCTAACATTAATCATTCTCGCCTTAGTATTTGGCTCAATTATTGCTGCTTTCTTACCGATAGGAGTCGGTATTGCGACCGTTGCTGCTGCAATGGGCATGACCATTTGGTTGAGTAATGTTACAGATGTAACTCAATATTCAACCAATATCATTACATTGATTGGAATTGGAGTTTCAATCGATTATTCACTGTTTTTAGTAAATCGTTTTAGAGAAGAATTAGCAATTGGTAGAGACGTTAGAACTGCGGTTGCGATGAGTACGGCAACCGCTGGTAAAGCGGTATTTTTCTCGGGAATAACAGTTGCAATCGGTTTGATGGGAATGTTATTCTTCAAGAACACAAGTCTTCCGAGTTTGGGGATTGGTGGCACTGTTGCAGTTTCTATTGCAATGGTATATTCGACCATTGTACTCCCTGCAGTGATGTCAATTCTCGGCAAGCGAGTCGATATGGGGAAAGTTCCTTTCGCTTTCAATTTGGAGGCAAGGGAAGAGGGTTTGTGGGCGAATATCGCGAACAAGGTCATGGATCATCCTTGGAAAGTTCTGATACCTGTTCTCATTCTTTTAGTTGGAGCTGGCGCTCCTTTCCTATATGCTGAATTCTCTCTATCATCATGGTCCGCATTACCACCCGATGATGAATCTCGTCTAGGTAAAGAGATCATTGGCGAGGTTTGGCCAGAACAATCATCAAATCAAATATTTTTGGTAATTGAATTGGATGGGGCGGATGTTTTCGAAGAAGATAATTTACGGGCTCAATATCAATATATTAGATCTCAGATAAGTGATGATAGAGTCCTCAGTGCAAGCGGTATTGGGCTCCCTGATAGTTCCATGAATGAATCGCAAGTAATCTCTTTCTGGCAGACTTCTGAACAATATTTGAATGAAACTGAAATCTCTCTTCGTAACATTATTAGAGATAATTTTGCAAGCGATGACGTGACATTTATTATACTAAATTTAGCAGGTGAACAGACAAGTGTTGCATCAAGAAATGTTGTAGAAGAAATTCGTGATGAAAGACATATATTGACCGACCAATTATCTGGAGAGAGCGACTATCTGGCTGTTGCTGGGTTTGCCGCATATAATGCAGATACCCTTAACTCAATTGCAGAAAACCTGCCAACCGCTCTAGCGTTTATTTTTATTGCAACCTCTGTATTAATTTTCATCCAAGTTCGTAGTGTGATAATACCAATCAAAGCAATAGTAATGAATATTCTTTCAATTTCTGCATCCTTTGGAATGCTTGTATGGGTCTTCCAATGGGGCTATGGTGATGTATTGCTGAACTTTACTGCCCAACCAATTGATTCTGGTAATCCAGTGATAATGTTCTGTATAGTGTTTGGACTGTCAATGGATTACGAAGTCTTAATGCTTTCAAGAATCCATGAAGAATGGGAAAGGACTGGTGACAACACGTTAGCAGTTGCCAATGGACTGCAAAAGACTGGTGGACTAATCACTGGTGCGGCAGCGATTATGGTTGTTGTTTTTGGCTCGTTTGGACTATCTTCGGTCATTATTCTCAAGCAAATCGGGCTTGGACTTGCATTAGCAATCCTAATCGATGCGACATTGGTGCGCGCCTTAGTAGTTCCAGCAACAATGCGACTGATGGGTAAATGGAATTGGTGGACACCATCATTCCTTAGGCCAAGAAAAAGGAACAATGAAGTCAATTATATTGAATCCGAATGACTCTCATTCGCTTTCCATAAGTATTGAATCAAAGTCTTTATCGTCTTTGCTTTGACCTGCTGCTAGGAAAAACCACATCAATGGTAAAATGAATAATGAATTAATATTCTTACCTGTAGATGCTGAAAAGACTGATTCAAATTTAATGAAAGACTGTGCATCCTTTGAACCGGGTACAGGTGGACTTTCTATGACCGCACTATGGTTTTCAGCAGCGACTAATCCCAAGTCATAACCACTGTATTCCATTTCAACTGAAATTCCCAATGAATACAAACTCATATCGGATTTAGTATTAGAGTGGAGGTATGAAATTTCATCGTTATTAGAATAATAATTCTGATCTCCGTTTCCTAAATCAGCAATAAATGCAATCGGCATTATCAATACAAAACATAGCAATGTAATAGCCCAAACCGAGGCTCTTATTTGCATAGCAAAACGCACATGTAATGCTAATAAAATTTCACTCAAAACGAGTAATACTAAGGAAAGAAGGGTCAGTGATTTACTATTTTCTAAATAATTAGTTTCTTCATCAGATACTGTAGTTTCTTGGTTTGTAGTTTCCTCTGTACCATCTACTGAAGAGTTTCTAGAGTAGGTATAGAGGAGAAATGCCGTTGCTTTCTCAATATCAACGTCGATTAGCGTTTGATCCTTATCCATAGCAATAAGGGCATGGAATTCGGTTGGCGCTGGTCGGCCTTCCGTATACACTCCATCAAACTCCACAACAAGCCATGCTGATTGAGTGATGTGCAAAGCTATGAATGCTGCAACACAGACTCTAATCCAACTACTCAAGTTGGAAGGGGGCTGTCGTAATGACATATTCCCCTTCCTACCTAATTAGCAAAATCAATAATTCGTTAGAATTATTCCTCATCACGGTTGCGAACCGCTGCAATCAATCCTGCTAGGATTGTTACAGTCAAGAGCGCTGCTGGTGAAACGAATGGCAGTAATCCGCCTTCGTCAACTAGTTCTTCCGCTGTTGGTGGTGTAGTAGATTGTCCTGGCCCTTCATTGCCAAGTCCTAGATCTGCTGGGTCAATTCCAGCGTCGATTAGTTCTTGTTCTAAATCAGCAGTATCGTGAGTGCTTACATCAACAATCTCTGCAAGAGTAGATTGCCCTGAAGCAGTCGCTGAAGAATCTGTAGCGTCTTGCCCGGTGATGTAATTGATACTTACAGGAATTGTTGGAGGATTGTCCATTCCAGCAGTTGTAGGTCCAAACATTGTTTGCCACTCGTTTGCAGTTTCATCGTGAACATACATTCCCATTCCTACAACCGTAGCATGGTTATTACTCCATAGGAATACTCCTTTGCCGTCGTCATAAGGGAAGTCTTCATTCGGATCTAAGTCCTCCATAACCTGCTCCATATTTTGACCAAACGACTCCAAAACACTTTCAAAGTTAGAATTGCCAAATGCATCTGCAATATCCATCAATTTCTGACTTGGTTGCGGTTCGTCTTCAACGGAAAATTCTTCTGATGTTTCAGATGAATGTAGAGTTGCAGTATCATCATAAATGTCTACTACAACTACATAATCTCCTTCTGATGTAACTGCTAAATTGTCTTCGAAATAGTTGCTATAATCGCCACCATCTATTGCATGCATGACTGAGTCTGTTGCAGTGGTAGAACCCACTTCCATTGCTGAAATCTCAACAGTATATCCTGTAGTTCCAGAAGTATCCTGAATGGCTACCCAAGTTTCAATACTCAAGCCATCTCCATCATAGGCATCGATGTCACCAATATACATTCCAGTATGTTGACAATAATTGTCTGCGTATACTGTCATGCCGTATGAATCATCAAGTGTGACGTCAGCGCAAACTTGCGATGCAGAAGAGAGTCCTGCAGCACTATATAGAGAATAAACAGAGGAATCCCAATTAGTCACATCGTCGAGCAAACTAGTGACAATGTTTCCATTATTATCTGTAACAATTATTTCAGCAGTATAAACAACAAGTCCTTCATCATCTCCATCGGGACAATCATTAAAGCCATCACGTACTTGATGTATCCAAGGTGTTGAACCATCTTGGCAATCAAACCAATTTACTTCTGAACCGAAACAGCCAGAATCATCCCATGTTTGGCAATCGTCAGAGTAGTCACTAGGTGTGCCCATGTCCAACCATTGTTCATCCGCACCGTCTGGACAGTCTCCCCAGTTATCATTTACATAATCAAAAGAAATAGTTGAGCCATCTCCACAAATGAAGGTTGGTTCCATTAATTCCCAGAAATAAGCTGAAATCTCTAATTCATCTGAAGCACTATCATAATCCATTGAAGAA
>JAACCR010000138.1 GCA_009937205.1 Methanobacteriota archaeon
ACCATCTTAGTTGGGGGTGGGTGAGGCTGCGCTTTATGGCGTATTCGAGCCTGCCTTCGACAAGGAGGGTTAAGTCGTAACAAGGTACCTGTAGGGGAACCTGCAGGTGGATCACCTCCTAAGAAACCCGGAAACGGGGGCTTCGGCCCCCGTTTCCACCCTTTTTTAATAGCCTCTATAGTTTACTTTTTACACCAAGTAACCTAAGTACATTGCAGTTTTGATAGTTGCCTGGGCAGATCGATGCCCAGTTGTTTGCTGTAACTCGCTTAGTTACTCAAGTTTTGAAGACGTTGACTCATCGATTGCCTAAATGTTAACAATCTAATTCTCGGTGCTTCTAAATTAACTGTAATCGTAGCACCTCTATTGAAATGAACTTCATCCCAGCCATCAGGGACGATCATTCCTCTATGCATATCAGATGTTAATGTGGTCGTTTCAGATGTCCAAGCTAAAGATGCCCAAGGACTGTCCTTTCTTTGCGAATGAGGGATGTCTCTTGCCAGCATAAAGTAATGAGAATCAGTTTCATTAGATTCTATAGAGTCGCATATTTGGTTGTATTGTTGTTCATTTGCAGCATGACTTAGCCAAGCTCCTTTTCCAAGCCAAGTAGAAAATATCAATCCACTACTGTGCTGGACCAATTTGTCTTCTCCCCTTCGTAGATGATACCTACTTGGAGCATACTGATGTGTATTTGCAATTAGCAAATCATTCATTGCAGGATCGGTTGTAAATCGGTTACCAGATGTAGTATCGATAATCGCTTGTAAACGTGGCAAATCATTGACGATTGCCTTACCATCTAATGCTGATTGAATATCATCAGCAAATGTGTGGATGCTTGAATCCATATAAAATCCAAAACTTCCATCCTCATCCTCATCTCTTGGATGGGAGTTGACACCCATTACAGGTGTATTTGCATCAATGTTGTGTGATATACTGGTTAATGTTCCATCTCCTCCAAGTACAATTACTAGATCACGTCCAATAAAATCAGCACGACGAACTCTTTCTCTTGCTCGTATGTCCACTCTCAGGCCTCTCTCAAGTCCGATTTCCTCAAGAATACTGCTAATTTGGTTGAGGCTTTCATCATGAACTGCTTCAAAGTTCTTCTTGTAAACAACTAAGATGTCAACCATAACATTACTCCCCCATTACAATCCAAGATGCCCTACCTCTTCAACACCACCAATGGAAATTTCATTTTGTATCTTGATTATGTACGAGTATTAAAAGACCTAATCACCATACATAGTAACATGCAGCCAGACCCATGGGGAGGACAACAACCGGACCACAAACAACCTGAATCAGCAATTCAGGATAGTGTCGTAGGTGGTGATGTACACACAGGCGATGTGATTAATAATCACTATTCTCCTGAAGCAGTAATGATGGGTAATGTAAGTGAACAACCTTCAGTACTCGGTCATCAGATAGGTATGCCAGGTCAAGTAATAATGGTGCAACAACCCTCTAGTGCAGCCAAAATCATTGGAATATTAGTAATAATTTCAGGCTGTTTCGGAGTAATTGGCGGGATTGGTGAAATCTTTAGCGCAATTTCATATTCTTCTATGGCGGTTGCACTTGCGATTGCCTTTCTTAACATTGCAAACAGCGCCGCTTCTGTTTTGGGTGGCTATTGGATGACAAATTACGAAAGAAGAGGTGTCCAATTAGTTTTGATAACAGTATTAGTTAGTTTTATCGTTGCTTCAGCATCGACTTTAGTTTTGGGAGATATTATGCAAGAGGAACTTGATGCTGGTAATATGACACAGGAAGAATACGATGCAGCTCAAGGATTTATGGCTCTTATTGGTGGTGTATATCTTGCATTCGCAGCAGTTTGTTCTGGTATCTGTGGATTGATTATTGCGATTCCACTTATGTCAGCCAATGGTGGATTAGACGAATCTAGTTTGTTTTCATAATCATAGATAAGAGATGGAAAATACCATCAGTCGTCGCTGATTTTTCATTAATATGGGAACTTTAGTTACGGGAACCGCTGCGACATATGTTGAAGAGTTATGGATAAATACAGACAAAAGATATGAGATAATGTGCATTACTCAAGACGTGCAGAATGTCATAAAGCAATCTGGAATCACCGATGGTATTGTATTGGTCAATCCAATGCATATTACAGCATCTTGTTATGTCAATGATCTTGAATCTGGCTTACATCATGATATTATGAATTGGTTAGGGAAATTGGCACCATTTTATGGGGCTGATGGCAAAGATGGAGAAGAATATCACCATCATAGAACAGGTGAAGATAATGGGGATGCACATCTAAAACGGCAACTGCTTGGCCAACAAGTTACAATGGCGGTTAAAAATGGGCAATTACATTTAGGAACTTGGGAGCAAATACACTATGCAGAGTTCGATGGAATGCGCAATAAAAGAATAATGGTCAAAGTTGTGGGCATTATTGTCCAGTGATTTGAAATTGAATCACTTGTCGAGGTGTATTTATGGAAGAAGATATTTTCTCACAACCTCCGAATTTATCGGGTATGGCAAAATCATTATCGATTCAAAGGGGTCAATGGTCTCCGGGCCATTGTAGTGTCTTTGTTGATGTTGAAGAATTCCATTGTAATAAAGGTGGAGTTGCACATGGTGGGCTATTTACAATAATGTTGGATATGGCTTGCGGTGGTGCATTAGTTTCTGGTTTGTTAAAGGAAGAATGGTGTGCAACTACACAACTAAATGTTTCATTTATTGATGCTGGAAGGGTCGGTGAGAGATTGGAGGCAGTTGGAAGTGTTACCCGTAGAGGTCGGAATGTTGCCCATCTTTCTGGTGAAATCAGGTCAGAGTCTGGAAGATTAATCGCAACTGCAACTGGAACTTGGATGATTTGGCAATCAAAGCCAGAAAACTTCCCAGGTAGAGAAAGTGATAATCAGTGATTTACGGCATTGTAGACATAGGTTGAGTTTTTGACCTAACCACTTCTCGGCCAGTTTAATGAGTGAAGATGTTGTAATTATCGGCGGGGCTCGCACTCCCTTTTGTGAATGGCAAGGCGGCAAGCGTGGAGACGGTCAACCGGGTGGGCTTCTCAAGGATGTAAGCGCTCTAAAACTTGGTGAAATCGCAATTAAGGGAGCTCTAGATAAAAC
This sequence comes from Methanobacteriota archaeon, assembly GCA_009937205.1. Classification (GTDB taxonomy): domain Archaea; phylum Thermoplasmatota; class Poseidoniia; order Poseidoniales; family Poseidoniaceae; genus MGIIa-L1. The sequence goes on from JAACCR010000138.1 coordinate 3,162, forward strand.
CGGAACTTCTGCCGAATCTGTTGACCATGTTGTAATGGGATATGCACTCCAAACCTGTGACCAAGCAATCTTTGGTGCGAGGCATGCAGGACTAGGTGCTGGAATACCACAAGAAGTACCAATGCTAACTCTTTCTCGTATCTGTGGTAGTGGTGTACAATCAATTGTTTCAGGTGCGCAAATGATAATGCTCAATGAAGCACAAACTGTGGTCGCTGGCGGAATGGAGAACCTATCTCAAGCACCTCATGTGCTTCGCGGAATGCGTGATACCTACAGGCTGGCAAGGCCTCCAAAAGCAGGTGTTGAATTAGAAAAAGACATGGAAGATTATCTATTTACCAACCTTCTTGACGGAATGTGTGGCTCGTTCATGGCGCAAACCAGTGATGAGATCTGTAAGCGCAAAGGAGTAACTCGTGAAGAAACCGATGAATTTGCTGCGCTGTCTCATGCTAGAACAGCAGCATCGATTGATAACGGAGTCTGGGAACAGGAGATTGTGTCTGTAAATGATGTCACATTCAAAGATGAAGACCACGTTGTACGAGGTAGTACTGCTGAATCCTTAGCAGGCCTTAGAACAGCTTTTGGCCCAGAAAGCCTGGTAACTGCTGGAAATGCGATCGGTGTAGTTGATGGTGCAGCAGCAGTTGTAATCAAATCAGCATCGAAGGCTGAAGCAGATGGCGATTCACCACTTGCTAGAATCGTCTCTTGGGGAATCGTTGGACTTGAACCAGCAATTATGGCATATGGACCCGTTCCTAGTAGCCGCTTAGCTCTAGAGAAAGCAGGACTTACAATCGAAGATATCGACCGTTGGGAAATCAACGAAGCATTCGCTGGACAGGCGGTTGCATGTGTCAAGGACCTAGGATTAGATATTGAGAAAGTCAATGTTAATGGTGGAGCAGTTGGCTTAGGTCATCCTCTTGCGGCAACAGGCACACGTCTTGTTCTAACTCTGGCGTACGAATTGAAGCGTTGTGGTGGCAAGTACGGAGTCGCAACAGCCTGTATTGGTGGCGGTCAAGGAATCGCAATGGTAATCGAAAGCCTTTGATTTGCAAATACTGAGCAGTGGCTAGCTACTCACCATTTCATACGAATGCTAACTCAACCGCCCGTTCTTGTAAACTATTTCACAGTCAATGCATTCCAGACATATTGGAATCCATGGATTGGGTATATCCCGTTTGAGGAGCGGTCGCATTGAACCACATGCTCATCTCATGTGCGCTATTCCACAATCCAATTCGGGCAGAAATAATAGTATTATTTTCTATTAATAATATATGTGGAATTGAAGAAACAGATAAATTTTCTGACAAAAATGGTGCGTGTAAAAATGGACGGTCTACCGAGCGATTAAGTTCACCCTCTATCATCAGTTTCCATTCGGTCATATTAGAGCTATCGTTACCTGCTTGTTTGTTGAAAATGAGTAAATGATTTAGCATAATCGATTGGTCAAGTGCATCTATTGTTGGCTTACAATGCGTGCACCAAGATGCAGAAAAATAGGCAACCCAACGCCCACTATCATTTGCAGAAGCCTCATTCCAATGAGTTCCGTTTTGATCAATAAAATCAAAACTTGGTAATTCACAACCAACATGCCATTCGGGGATATTACCTTCAGTACAAAATTCAATTGAATCATCAACCATTTCCATTTCGGGTTCGATACAACCGGATAGAATACTTACTGAAAAAAGAATAGCGATGAAATATGAGATTTTTTTATTCATTCAATTCACCACTGGCCCGATGTGTCTGTTCACAGTGGCCGAGTTCATCAAACTATGCTTCTTGTTTTCTATTTCCATTAGTAATTGGTATATCCGAACATCCATTACAAAGTTATTGAACAATAGCAATGGCATTGCTTTATGATTCAGCCTTGGGTTGTGACAAATCATTAAGTGAAAAAACTGGAAGTATGCATTATGTCCGAAGTATTTCCGTCTGTCACAGGGAGAAACCTCAACAAAGAAACGTTGACCATCCCCGATGATTATGGTGAGAAGAATCTCCTCGTGATAGTTGCGTTCCAACGGTGGCAACAGGGAGTTGTTGATGATGCAATTACAATTCTCGAAGCAAGTAAACTTGACCTCACCCATTCAATCATTGAAATACCGGTGATTCAACGTTCAACAAGGTTTCGCCAGATTCGCCTTGATACGTTGATGAGGGCGGCCATCAGAGATCGACATATTCGTCAAAGAACGGTCACAGTTTACACTGATAAACAAGCATTCAGAGAGAAATTGCGCATAGCCAACGACAACTCCATTCATTGGTTTTTGATAGACCATGCCAGTAAAATAATTCTCTTAAGAGGGGCCGATACAATCTCTCCCGAAAATATCACTCAAATCATTTCACACTCGAATAAGATTGATGTGTGAAGAGTTGTAATCAAGAGAACAATGTTCGGTCTATTTCTTCACGTGTGATAGTACAAAACTGGCCAGGTTGAAGATCGTAATCTTTCAAAACCATTTTCTCGGTTGATAATCGGTGTAAATGAGTAACATGGTTCCCAAGGGTTGTGAACATTCTACGAATTTGCCTTTTCTTGCCCTCATCTATGGTCAAAACTGCACTTGTTGCATGTTCTAAATCAATAGTTGCGGGTCGAGTTTGAAACTCTTCTAATGAACCGTATTCAGTAACAGATACATCAACACCTTGACGAATAGACTCAAGTTGAACTTCAGTAATCTCCTCCTCAGTCTTCACTCGATAGGTTTTCTTAATTTTCTTATTCGGATCGGTTACAGAATGGACTAATTTTCCATCTGTAGTAACCAAAAGCAAGCCAGTTGTTTCTTCATCGAGTCTTCCTACAGTGATTAATGATTCATAGATCGATGGTTCTACTTCATCTCTGAAAAGCTCATAGACAGAAACTTTGCGATGTTCAAGTTCCTGTGAATTGAGGCGAGAGCAAATACATCCAGAAGGTTTGTTGAGGAGGAAATAAACATCATTGGAAGGGAGAAACAATTCTTTTCCACGGTATTTTACAGTACGTTTTGCAGGATTGAATTCATAGGCAATATGTTTCACAATGGAATCATTGACTGTGATATCGCCACTCCAAATGGCTTGCTTAACATCACTCTTCGATGAAAACTCACCGCATTTTGAAAGAAATTGATGAATTCGAAGTTTCATGCCTATTGCCTCATTTGCCGGTGCAATCATTTTGTTCTTAGCAGTTCCCCTTTGTAACAGAACCATCTAGATAAATTACATGGATAGAAGTCTTAATTAGATTTAATGACGAGGGTGAGTATATACTTACTAAAAAAATAAGTCCTATGCTGATTAACATTACTTTATGTCTAAAGTGGATTACGGCAACTTGTGAAAGTCAAGTTCAATGTGCGGGAAATCCTTGGCTTCGGCTTAGGTTTGGCGTTCATTTTTATTGGAATCGATCATTTCATCCATCCTTCTTGGTATCAACCAATTGTGCCTGAAATTCTCCCTTCACCCAAATTTTGGGTATTACTTAGTGGCCTTTTCGAGGCCTCCCTTGGACTCTTATTGATTATTCCACGTACGAGGGCTTTGGCCTCGGCTGGTATCGCTTGGATGCTTGTAGCATTGTATTGGGCCAATTTCAACATGTGGTACAATGACATTCCTTTGAATGACACTCAATATGGTGGCGTTTTCCACATTTCTAGATTGATAATTCAAATAATTCTAATTTTTACAATTGCCTGGATTGGAGAGATTACTCCTTTCAAAGGAGAAGAAAGAAATATCAAAAAAATGGATGTATTCTCTGGTAGAATAACTTCTTGTGGTTTTGAGAGTGGTGATAGAATTGTCATCGGCGATTGGAAGGAATCTCCATTTGGAGATTTTACCGATGTGATGTGGGCAACAAGTGAAGGAAAGAGAATTCTGATAGCTCCTAATACTCAAATATCTGATTATGTGCAATCATTGTATACTTTTGAAGAAGTATTGATTGAAGATATAAAAATTGATTATCGGCTCCAAGAAATGACCTTGAGTTCACAATCACTGAGCCTTGAATACAAGTGGAATAAAGGATGGTCGATACCATTTAGTCGTTCACTGTTTTTCATAGCAACGGTTGAATTATTATTTGCTAGAATATTTTGGGGAACGAGGACTCATGGTCGTTCAAAGAATAACCGTAAGGAATGGTATGCGATTGATAGAGTTTCTAAGATCACCGAAGCGAAGGCAACAATCAATGGCAAAGATGCTGGCAAAAAGGCTCTTATCACCGAAAAATGTAAGTTTGGATTTAGTGAATCTCCCAAGAACCCTTCATCGGTTGTTGTTCGTACCTATATTCTGAAATAGTCCGATTAAGTTATGCAGTGATTTCAATTGGCTTTGTTATGGAAGAAGAAAATAACAGCGATACCGGAATGGTCAATTTAATTTGGCTATGGTTTGGTTTTGAGGGATGGAAGCAACTTTCATTGGGAAAAAGAATAGGTGCACAGATTCTTTACAGAGTATTTTTCGTTGCCGGGTTTGCCGCTTGTATCATATTCTACACTACGGTATTAGGCGAAGACCCTCCATTAGCTCCACTGGTTGGGATGCTGTTGGGATGGTTTCTCTTTTTCCAAGCGTTGTTAAATTTCATCTTTGTAATCGGTTCACGTTAAAGTGATGCCTCAAAGAGTACTTGGGCCACCAGGTGAGAGTTCAGGCAATTGCCTTAATTCTCCAAATAGTGCAGGTCCAGTAATGAATGTTCCAACTATTCCGATTTCTCCATTTGTATTGTGAGCCAATGCGATCCATGGTCTTCCTTCATCATCAAATTCAACGTCGATGAAATCTCCAAATCCACCGCAGCGTACATTTCCACAATCATCAGTAATGTCTAGTGGGTCATCTGGTGAATTAACTGCAACAGTTGTAATCAATGGATTTTCTGCGAATGCATCGGTCATAACCGACATGTAACCGCTCCATCCTCCATTGTCATCACCTTCACCGATATATCCTACGACGACTCTACCTTCTGCACCAGCAAAAATAGTAGGGAATCCAGTTTCATTTACTCCAGGTGGTGCCACCATCATAGGCTCTGACCATGTGTCTCCTTGGTCACGAGAATATGCCATCCAGGGCATATCGTCAAGGCTAATCCATGAAGCGAATAGGTTGCCGGCATCATCTGCTGCTACAGCAACTTCATGGCTGTGCCAGCCTTCTTGCATTGGAACGTTTGTGGTAATCGTGTGTTCAGTCCAAGAATATCCACCATCTAAACTTCGATAGACAGCAGGTCCGTCACATGAAGGATTTCCTCGATATATTGCACCATCAACAGATCCAGCTAGGTGACCATGTAATCCAGAACATTGAGCAGTTCCTATAGGATATCCTGGTCGTTGAATATCCCATGTTAATCCGCCATTCAGAGAACGTGAACATTGAGGACCCAAAGCAGAACTTCCAGTGTTGATACAGAATACAAAGATGGTGTCATAAGTTCCCTGCCCATCAACATCGGGCATTGAAGCAATAGATTGGTGATCTTGTGGAGTATAGTATCCCTCAGCTGTGAATGGAATAGACCATGTTTGTCCATCATCATCAGAATATTCAACGAACATAGCGGTCAGAGCATGCATGTCAAATTTTACAATTCGGTCAGTCCACTTATCGACATAGATGTAAGGGTCATTAGATGAAGGAACTTGTCCTATGTCAGGAAGTACTGGATTAAATGGACCCATATTAGTCCATGTTTGACCTTGGTCCATCGATGTGTAGACCATGCTACCTCTACCGGCTCCACCAAAAGATGCGTAATGGATTCCACCGGTTGATGTAACTCCAATTGTAGGTTCAAAAGTAGTATCTCCTATTCCGTAATAAGTTCCACTAACAGGGTATGGTGTTGAATTTCCAGTTAGGTTGTCATACCCGATTGTATCATTACTAGCATTTACTGCCCCAGAATAATGATACCATGATGTAGATGTGAATAATCCATCCAAAGGAGTGGTAATTTCCACTACTTGTTCAACTTCATCATTTCCAAAGCATCCAGATAATGTAGCACTCATCATAAGGAGAGCAAACAAAATTGCAGGTGATTGACGTAGCCCCATAATGTTGCGGGGAGGACAATTGCACATGATACTAACGGATAGATGGAATAAATTCACTTACCGTGTTATTGCTATAGCCTACATGACGTAGGGGAGAGTTCAAAGAGGGGAGGCGATTTGTCTAAAACACGGACTTAACCACTGTTATTGAAAATGCGAAGGTTGCATAACATTCAAACACCATTGGCATTAATTGTAAAATCGGAGGGATTTGATGTTCTTGATAATCGGCTCGGGAAACCTCGCAATACGTTTGGCTACTTGGTGCCAGAGTAGCAGAAGTTGCATCATCGTTGGTTTGAGCGAAAAGTTGCCAATTCAGCAACAAGACGAACTTGAAAATGTTGAAATTATGGCATTACCGTATGCTGTTTCATTGAATTCACTACCTCTTGGTGATAGGAGTCCAACAGCAGTACTATTGCTCGACCCAAGCGCTTCGGATGATTCTGACCCTATTCAAGCTTTGAATACAATGTGGCCAACTGTTCCAATTTTGACCACATTACCGCTTGAGGGGGATGGAATTGATTTAGTTAGTATCGATGATGTTTCATTTGCAGCAATCCAAGATAGAATTCGAGCATGGGACCGGAACGATGGTTCAACTGTAGTGCAGCATTATCTTTCAAGCGTTCCTAGTGGGTCTAAGGTTGCAATCTTTTGCCACGATAACCCTGACCCAGATGCACTTGCTGCTGGTCTTGCAATTCATGAATTTGTCAATACTATGAGTCTTGATGCTAAATTATACCACGGTGGATTGATTGAACACCAACAAAACAGGGCGATGGTTCATCTGCTTGATATTCCAGTACGCCGCTTAATTCTAGATTGGGAGGTGGCTGATGTTCTTAGGGAGAGCGATGTGATTATCACTGTTGATTTCCATAGACCTGGTGCGAATAACATCCTGCCAGAGGATTGTGTGCCTCATATCATTATTGATCATCATAGTGTTGAAACTAGTGTCGCTGCCGACATCACAATGGTTCGTCCTGAATTTTCTGCAACATCATCAATGGTTGCTAGTTTGTTGATGAGTATCAATTTTCCAATGGATTCTAGAGTTGCAACAGCATTAGCATTTGGAATAAGGACCGACACTTTGGGATTCACAAGAGACTTCAATGCGGTTGATATTAGGGCTTTGTCCTGGTTGAATGCATGGGTAGATTCAGACTTGCTCCGTTCTATAGAAGCACCACCACGCTCGCAACAAACTCTTGAATCGTTCAGTGAAGGGCTCAATAATAGGATTCTAGTTGGTAAGACTCTATTAGCACCGATTAGCCAAATGCCAAATCGCGATGCATTAGCTCAAATCGCCGATTTCTTACTTCCGACTGCAGATGTTGACAATGTCATCGTCTTTGGCCCAAGGCGCGGTAGAATCATTCTTTCAGCAAGAACTAGCAACCCTGACATCCACATCGGTCGTTTATTGGCGGAAAGATGGCCTGATGGACTTGCTGGAGGGCACAAAGCCCTAGCAGGTGGACAAATTCCATTTGAAGTGCTATTGGATGAAGTAGTAGATGATGTAGATCAAGCAAGGGATGATGCATTGAAAGCCATAGCAATAGAACTTGAAAAAGTATTCAATTGAATCGGAGGGATTGAATGACTAACTCGCCATTTATCGATATTAGCCCTAATTTACGCATTCTAGGACCCGCTCACGTTGCTACAGCAAGTGTGGAAGCAGTAAGGCATCATATTGCAGAATATCAACCAGACATAGTCGCTGTAGAATTATGTAAATCAAGACATGATGCTTTGAACAGTGATCGTAGATTAGACAAAGAAGGATTGCTCAAAGTCGTCAAAGAAGGCAAGGCACCTCTAGTCCTAATCCAGTCTTTATTGGCTGCGGAGCAGAGGAAACTTGGTTTGGATGAAGGCCAGCAACCTGGTGCGGAATTAATCGCTGCAGTCGAAGCAGCAAAAGCAGCCGGCTTAGAAGTTGAATTAGTTGACAGGGATATCCAAGTTACATTGCGAAGAGCGTGGAAGAATATGCGATTCATAGAGAAGTTTAGAGTTCTAAAATCATTATTGGCTCAAGAAGATGAAGAAGAAGTGCCTGATGTCAACACACTTCTTGACGATAGTGATTTGTTATCTTCATTGATGGAGGAATTAAGAGGATTTTCTCCAGGAGCTGGTAAAGTCTTAATTGATGAAAGAGATGAATATTTAGCAACAAAAATTTCAGCTCTAAATTCAGACAAGAAGGTTTTGGCAGTAGTCGGTGCCGGTCATTTAGCGGGTATTGAGGAGTACTTAGTTGAGGATAAATGTGATATTAATCGTGTAGAAGAATTACAAAGTCTTCCGCGAAAAACAGTCGCTATGAAAGTAATACCATGGGCGATACCAATGTTGGTAATGGGATTGATGGCCTATTATTTGTCCACAGGTAGTGATATTGACTTGGTTCAATTTTTCACAGTTTGGACTGCAGCAAACGCTATTTTTGCTGCTATTGGATGTATTCTTGCAAGAGGCCACCCATTGGCGATACTAACAGCGGCACTTGCCTCTCCAATTACATCATTGAATCCGACACTAGCAGCGGGTTGGTTTGCAGGATATGTACAATTAAAAATTGCAGAACCTAGTGCGGAAGATTTAGCAGATTTCCTGAAATTAGAGCGGCTTGGAATGTTTTGGTCAAATAAAGCTGGTAGAGTTTTGATGGTCACAGCACTGACCAATCTTGGTAGTATGGCCGGTGCATGGGTTGCAGCAGCAGGATTACTCGGTGGATTTGGATTATAACTCACCAATTATTGAGAACTTTGAGCAAGTCAATATGCTCCTCAACATCATGAACACGTAGAATGTCTATGCCTTCATTATGGGCAAAGGCGGCGATTGCAAGAGTTCCAGATAATCGATCATCTGTATTTGTTTTACCAGTTAATTGAGATATCATTGATTTTCTTGAAACTCCCCATAGGATGGAATAATTGTTGATTGCGCGAAACATTTCATGGTTTTGAAGTAATTCCACATTATGCTGGAGAGTTTTTCCAAAACCTATTCCTGGGTCCAAACAGATCAATTGTTCAGGATGTCCAGCCACGACCAATGCATTTGCAATTTCTTTCAAGTTTTCTGAAACTTCTTTGCTACAGTTTTCGTAGGTTGGGTTTGCTTGCATGTTCTTTGGTTCACCTTGCATATGCATAATGCAAACAGCACAACCACTGTCAAGTACAACTTCAACCATTTCAGAGTCGCGTAGTCCAGATACATCATTTATCATATCGGCTCCCGCTGCAATCGCTTGCCGTGCGACTTCAGCTCTTCTTGTATCAATCGAAATCAATCCGTTTCGATTTGCTTGTCTTAATCCATTAATGACAGGAATTACTCTGTCAAGTTCTTCTTGCACTGAAACAGTTTCAGCATTTGGCCTTGTCGATTCACCACCGACGTCAACCCAAGTTGCACCCTGCTTCCACATTTTCAATCCATTTTCAATCGCACAATCAAGACTGTCTTGCCTTGAGGCTGGATGGAAAGAATCAGGAGTGATATTGAGAATCCCCATTATTATGCAGGAATCTTCACCATTCCTCCGTAAAGCCGTAGAAACGACCTCTCGGCGGGAATCATTGGGTCTAGAGTCACGCCTCATCGTCAAGGCCAGCGCGGCAGGTTTCATAAGATGTGACAGTGAAGCACTCCGTATGTCCGAAGAGGCCGAAGTATTGGAATTTGAGGATGGAGCACCGATTATCCCCTCTCTTGAGGTAGATGACCCCAGTGAATCCAATCTCGAATTAGCCAACCGCCTGATTGAAAGATTGAGTCCAGAAAACCGAGGTGCATTGAGAGAAATGATCTCTAAGAAAGGGTCATTTGGAGGCGGATTAGTGACTCTAATGGTAGTATTGTGGTGGTTAGCAGTAGATTCTGTAACCGATAATTTAGATGTTGGACTTTCCAAGTTCTTTGGTTTTAATTTCTCAGAAGTTGCACTTATCGTTATTGGATTAGCCCTAATATCTTCCATTCTTAAAGACTTTAGCAGAGAACTTGGGCTATTAGCGCCTTCATTCATTTCTGGAGGCATGGTAATTTTCAGCGCACTCTATGTCGCTGAACCGCTAATTAACGGACTATGGCCAAATGATTTTGACTTGAATGAAGGATTATTTAGAACAATTAGATTAACCATCCTATGGGTTGGTGTCACAATTGGAGCAAAATTATTAGTTGATTCTGCATTACTAATGTGGCTCAAACAATTCTGTGATGCTAAGGGAATTGATATTCAATCAAACAATCAAGAACCACCTCAAGAGATGACTGAAGATACTGATGTATTGACGGAATTCTTGTGACGGCATCCTCTTGAAGGACTGATTGTTGGCTTGCGGCATGGCAGGTGAGAGACTTGATATTTTGCGCCTAGGTTATCGTAGAGGACGTGACCCTCGCATCACCACTCATCTTGCACTTGTCGGAAGAGCGCTTGGCGCTGATAGATTCCTACTAGCTGGTGATGATGATGAAAAGATGTTTGATAATGTTAAATCAGTCAATGCACGTTTTGGTGGCGATATGCAGTGCGAACATATCAAGAGTCCAATGAGTTGGCTTCGGAAATTTGTATCGGAAGATGCAGGCGATGGCGAGGCTGGAGTTGCGATCCATCTCACCATGTATGGTGAACCGTTTAGAGAAGCGATTCCTCGGATCAGGAGAGATAGACCTGTGGCGATAATTGTTGGTGGTGCCAAAGTACCCGGTGATGTTTACAAATTATCACAATATAATGTAGCAGTTGGAAATCAACCACATTCGGAAGTAGCTGCTTTAGCCCTCTTTCTCGATGCATGGTATGGAGAGGCTGCAAGCGAAAGGAATTTTGATGGTGCCCGCTTGATAATCGAACCAACTCCAGATGGTAAGAAAGTTATAGATTTAGAGCGCCAAGAAGAAGAGTGAGTATATTCTTACTCAGTGCACTTATTGATATTACTACTTTGTAATAGTTGAATGCGTTTTGTTTGAAAATCTATGTTTTTCATACCTAATGATTATGAGTCGCCGGTAACGACCAAAGTTGATGTCGGGAGACGGTTCGCAGTACGGCAGTTTCTCCCCCGGCTCTAGATGCCGTGGAGTTGGCACCACTCCCACCTTTTTTGATGCCGCAGATGGACTGGTTTCCGGCGATGAATTACCACCTTCTGCAAGCGGTGAAGGAATCCTATTAACTGCGGATGGTGGCCGTTATGAGGGTTCACTTTTCGGTGCAGAAAAACATGGTGAAGGCGAATTGGTATTTACAACTGGAATGATGGGGTATCAAGAGTCATTGACAGACCCATCATTCGCTGGACAAGTGCTAACCTTTACTTATCCATTGATTGGAAACTACGGTATTCATCAAGGAAAGTCTGAGTCATCTAGTGTCTGGCCACGTGGAATTGTAGTCCGCCATGCAATGACTCAACCCGACCATCGCGATTCAATTGCAACTATTGGAGAATTGATGAGGTTGCATGGAGTTCCTGGAATCGAGGGCATTGATACGAGATCTATCACTCGCAGAGTTAGGGAACTTGGAACTGTGTTGTGCGTGTTTGGTCCTAAGGATGCAGAACAACAACTCAATGCAAGATTGCAACAAATGACCTCGCCAGATTTGGAAGACCTCGTTGATGAAGTATCAATCAATTCACCAGTTATTCTCAACGAGGGTGCAGTCGATGAGTTAAATCGGCCACTACCCCGCCTTGGAGCCTTGGATTGTGGAATCAAGTATAATATTCTGAGAAATCTTTGCCGTCACTTTGAAGTTGTTTGGTGTCCACCTAATACTGACTTTAACACATTGAAAAATAATTATCAAATCGATGCATTATTCTGTTCAAATGGGCCAGGTGACCCTGCTCATGGTGGAATGGCAAATCATGCTAAGAATACACTGGCCGCTGCTGTAAAGGACCATATGCCAGTTATGGGGATTTGTTTGGGGCATCAATTGATGGGACTTGCTTCTGGTTTGCAGACCTACAAAATGCGATATGGACACCGCGGTGCAAATCAACCAGTGGTTGACTTAGCGGATGGCACAGTTTTAATCACTAGTCAAAACCATGGTTTCGCAGTCGCTGACCCCGAATCTGGAATGTTAGCAGCTCATCCAAGTGGAGCCTGTTCACAGTTGGTTGAAAGCCAGCATGGAGCAGAGGTCAAAGTTCGCTATGTCAATGCTAATGACAGAACAGTTGAGGGATTAGATATCGTAGGACATCCATCATTTACAGTTCAATTTCATCCTGAAGCATGCCCCGGTCCTAATGATGCTGCACCTTTATTCCAACGCTTTAGAGAAATAGTCGATTCTCATATGGGAGGTGGATTGTAATGCCAAGGCGAGATGACCTAGAAACAATTCTCGTTCTTGGTAGCGGTCCGATAAAAATTGGTCAGGCTGCAGAGTTTGACTTTTCTCGGAGTCAAGCAGTAAAGGCATGGCGAGAGGATGGGTATCGTGTTATTTTGGTTAATTCTAATCCAGCAACGATTCAAAATGATCCGGAGATGGCAGATGTAGTGTATATTGAACCCCTGCTGCCAGAAACAATAAAGAGAATCATGGAAATTGAGAAACCATGTGCATTATTGGCAGGAATGGGTGGACAAACCGCTCTAAATATTGCTAGTGAATTAGCACATAATGGTACTTTAGAAGAATTAGGCATTGAGTTGATTGGTTCTGATTTAGATGCAATTGATAAGGCGGAAGATAGACAATTATTCAATGACGTCTGTGAGTCTATAGGTTTGCCATTGAGTGAAGCTATCGCTTGTAATACCATGGATGAGGTTATTGCAGCAGCAGAACAATTAGCATCTTGGCCGATTTTAATACGACCTGCATTTACTCTGGGTGGCCTTGGTGGTGGAACTGCCTGGGATATGGGGCAATTAGTAGAAATCGCTACGTTGGGTCTTAGAAATTCAAGGATAAGCCAAGTTCTTATCGAGGAATCAATTCTCGGGTGGCAAGAATTGGAATATGAGGTCATGAGGGACGATGCAGACAATGCAATCATCGTTTGTACAATGGAAAACATTGACCCGATGGGCGTTCATACTGGAGAATCAACTGTCGTTGCACCACTTCAATCATTCAGCGATGCAGACCACCAAATATTACGAGATCAAGCACTTAAATTAATTCGGGCCCTGAATATCAAGGGTGGTTGTAATGTTCAATTTGCTTTCAACCAATCAACTGGTGAAATTAGAGTAATTGAAGTCAATCCTCGCGTTTCACGTTCTTCAGCACTTGCCAGTAAAGCCACAGGATATCCAATTGCTCGCATGGGTGCGAAGATTGCAGTAGGCTATACTCTTGATGAATTACCAAATCCAATTACTGGTGAGGGAACGACTGCTGCTTTTGAACCAACTCTAGATTATTGTGTTGTCAAAATACCGCGTTGGCCATTTGACAAATTCCGAACTGCGGATAGAACTCTAGGTACAAGCATGAAATCTACCGGTGAAGTAATGGCCATAGGGCGTAACTTTGAGGAGGCTTTCCTCAAGGCTTGGGCCAGCCTTGAACAAGGTTATGCGTATCCAAGGCCTCTGACAAGAGCGGATGAATCAGAAGGTGAAGGTATGGCTTCAAGGGCTTTAGAGGAACTTCCAGATAGCCTTCTTGTAGAATGGTGCAGAGTTGCAACAGATCGTAGAATGGGTGCTTTAATTGAAGCCTTTAGGCGTGGCTGGAGTGTAGAGAAAGTTCATGAGATTACTAGAATCACTAGATGGTTCCTTTATCGCTTCGAGAATATTGCTCAAATCGAAGCAGAAATATCCGCAACTGAATCATTACCAAGCCAATTAGAATATAGTCAAATTAGGAATTGGAAGAGCCACGGGTTCAGTGATGCGCACATTGCAGATGCACTAGCTAAATTCCCTGCATCAGGTCCAAAATCACTGCAAAGCGGACATGATGAGCAAGCGGTAATGCTGCGCCGTCACGAACTAGGGCTACATCCAAAATACAGAATGGTAGATTCTTGTGCGGCCGAATTTGCTGCTAAGACTCCTTATTATTATTCAACATATGAAATTAATGACGATTTAGGAATAGATAAATTACCAAATTTGGAAAATAGAACAAAGCAGCGATTGGTTGCAATCGGTTCAGGGCCTATTAGAATTGGACAAGGTATTGAATTTGATTATGGTTGCGTACACGCAGTTAAGGCGATACGCGAAGCAGGTCACGATGCAATATTGATAAATAATAATCCTGAAACAGTATCTACTGATTTTGATACCTCTGATCGATTATACTTTGAACCTTTAACATTAGAATATGTATCTGAAATCTTGTTACGTGAGAATGCACATGGAATCTTGTTGCAGTTTGGAGGACAAACTGCAATTAATTTGGCAGAACCATTACAACAAAGAATGCCACATTTGGAAACACTAGGGCTAGAATTGAGTATAATGGGCACTTCGTGTGATGCTATTGATGAAGCGAGTGATAGAGATCGATTTGAGAAGTTTGCCAAGCGTAATGGAATTCGCATGCCACGTGGACAAACCGGAACTACAGCTGATGATGTACGCGAGGCGATTAGGAACATTGGTTTCCCAGTATTGATCCGACCATCCTATGTTCTTGGCGGGAGAGGGATGGAGATACTTTCAAATGATAAGCAAGTAAATGCTTACTTAGAAGAGGCTTACTTAGCCCCAGACAAACCATTACTAATCGATGAATATCTTGGCCATGCTACTGAACTTGATGTTGATGCTGCTGCTGATGGTGAGCAAGTATTGGTCGGTGCGATAATGGAGCATCTAGAACAAGCCGGAATACATTCAGGAGATTCAACTTGTTTCATCCCAACACAGAATATTTCACAAGAGATGCTGAAAAGGGTTGAGGAACAAACAAAGATCATCGGTTTGAAACTAAAAATAAAGGGTTGCTATAATATTCAATTTGCAATTCAAGGCGATAACTTATACTGTTTAGAAGTGAACCCACGTTCATCTAGAACCGTTCCATTCGTTGCTAAGTCCACTGGTTTACCAATGGCAAGAATCGCTGCAAGAATCACAATCGGCATTCCGTTATCACAACAGGAAATACCTCGTCGTACAACAGGCCATGTTTGTGTTAAGGCACCAGTTTTCCCATTCATTAAGTTAAGAGGTTTAGACCCTGCACCCGGCCCTGAGATGAAATCAACCGGAGAGGTATTTGGTTCAGATACTAGGGCTGACCTGGCATATCTCAAGGCCCGTTTGGCAACTGAAATACCAGTTGCTACAAAAGGTGGTGCTTATCTTACAGTAAGGGAAGAAGACAAGTTAGACCTGATTCCTATTGCCCAGTCATTGGTAGATCTAAACTTCACAATTTTTGCTACACCTGGTACTGCAGATGTATTGCGTAAATCCAATATTCCTGTGACCACGTCTTATCGAATTGCGGAAAGAATGCATCCAGATTCTTTAGATTTAATGAGAAAAGGAGATGTCAACTTCATTGTAAATGTACCTACTATATCCGGCGGTGCAGTTCGTGATGGAAATATGATGCGACGCTTAGCAGTTGAATTGAATATACCATTTGTCACAACAATGCGTGGTGCGGTAATGGAAGTTGCAGCAATGAAGGCAAGTATGGAAAATATACTTGAACCAAGGCACCTAGAAGTGCACTATTGATTTATTCAACAAGCATCGTATGCTTCGATGATATATTTTGTTAGAGGGCTTGTCCAAGCGAGTTCACTAATCCCAGCTTCTCCCTCAATGGCATAGATTCTAACAACATCACGAACACGAACATTTCCTTCACTTGAACGCGCAACAATTGTTGCAGGTTTGACAGTCTTTCCAGTTCCATGTGGATCGTATATTGTGTCAAGAGCCTCAGAAAGGAACCAGTCTGCCTTACCTGCAGCCTTACCTTCATATGTTTTCTTAGGAGTCTTTGCACCAAACATACCGCCACCGGTTTTCTTCTTGGTACCACCTGATGTTGGTTTCTTTTTATTCGACGAAGCAGATGATTTACCTGCACTTGCACTCTTAGTGGCTGATGAAGAACTTGCAGCACCTCTGCCCGAAAATTCTTGTTCCATCTCAGAGCGAATTTCATTCTCTAATTCTTTGCGAATCTCTTTTTCTAATTTCTCTCGTAATTTTTCTTCAATAGCAGCAGGATTATTCTTTCCGGATAGAGCGATTGCATCATCTCTCTCATCGGTTAGTATTTGCAATGTGCCTAGATAGTGAGATGCTACTTGAATAAGAGCAGTTTCCATAGAAGCCTCAAGTTGCATTGACACAACATCATTGGAAGAGTCTCTCCACTTTCTCCATTGCAACATAGTATTTGCATGGATGTCAGAACCACATTTAGGGCAGAAACTTCGCTTTGGCGGTTTTAGGACTGGTATTGCTCGCATTGCATCTGGGTCAATCCCCTCATGCTCTCCACTTGCAACATCGTGAATATGTGTGGAAGCTTCCATTCCATTATCCATTGCTTCTCTAAACATACCCTCTTTCAAATCCAATCTTCCAGATTGAATTAAATCCCAGCCATTGGTGTCTCGTATAACTGCCATAACCGCAGCATTAGAAGCAGGTGATTTGCCCCACTCGTAGTTTGAAAAGGACTTTGAGGAACTATTTTCGTCCTCTTCAGCGAGTGTAAGGTCAATTTCATCACCTTCTGCAGGCGCAGCGATTCCCATAAGAATCGGATTTGCGCCTTCCTCTACTTTGGCAATCATATCGAATTTCTCAGCCATTGAAAGGTCATCGCGAATACGAATTACATCTTTCAGTTGATTTAAATCATGACCAGTTGCAGTGATTGGACCTTGACCGTCCATATCATGGCCGCAGGATAAACAGAATTTTGCTGCCGCCTCAACGCCTGCTTCACAGGTTGGACAATAGACACCGGCCATAAAGTGCGAAGATACTTCACCACATTTGAAGGGTATGCCTAATTTCAGCAAAAGCGAGTAGATTACCGCCTACTTATGAAAAGCCGTCAATAATATAAAACTCCATAGGGAGTTAGTAAATAATTTCTAAACAATTAATCTAATTGGCAACAAGAATCTAATTGCTTTAGGATTGTATTCTTATCCATTTCAGCCAGAATAGGAGCCAAACGAGGTCCTCTTTCAAGTCCCATTAATGCCGCATAGGCAGCGCGATATGCGCTTCTTGGACTCATGTCGTTATCCTTGGCAGATTGAGGGATTGCACTGCCGATTGATTCAGCATCCCATTGACAATTTCGTAGCGCAGTAGTCAATCCCTTCAAAGCAGATTTCTCATCATTATCCAATAGTGATAATGCCTTTTCATCGGGTTGAGACAATATTCTGATCCTCATTTCCTCAGGAAAGTGCTCACTTTCGATCCAATGCCTCATACGGGCGAGTCTATCTTCTAATTGCTTAGTAGGCTCAGTAATCGCTGAAGATGAGATTAGACTCTGCCAGATTGCATCGTCGCTGGATTTAGTTTGGGCTAATAATGCCAGATGTCTAAATGACACTGAAGTAGCCTTTGCTATTGTACCAGGTTCAACCATGGACAGGCGAAGTGCTGCTTTTGCATCCTCTACTTGAACAAGTTGTCTGCGGCTAATATTTTCATCATTTATTTCACTATCAAAATCTCTAGTACAAAGTCTTTCAAATTCGTCAGCTAAAGTTACTAATCCCATTCCAGTATCAAACTCTATAGCCTTATTAGGTTTTGAATTAGCAATCAGTAGTCTTAGGATTTGAGGAGGTACTAAGCGCAATGCTTCAATTGGCCCAATGGTGACTCCAGACGATGATGACATTGTGCCCTTTCCACGTAAACTAATCCATTCATAGGTCAGAGGTTGCGGTGGTTGGTGTCCTAGAAGTGTGGAAATTTCTCTACCGGTTGCATATGAACCACCCGCTGCGCCATGATCCTTGCCAAATGCTTCGCAAGTGACTCCAATCCAACTCCATTTTGCTGGCCAATCAATTCTCCAAGGTAACTTCCCTTCCCCTTTTGTAATATCTGAAGAACCTTCAACGCCATGGGAATCGATCCAATGAACCAGTGGATATTCGTATCCAGTGACCTTTACGCCATCTAAAGATTGCTTGCTATCAAGTGGGCT
Source organism: Methanobacteriota archaeon (assembly GCA_009937205.1). Classification (GTDB taxonomy): domain Archaea; phylum Thermoplasmatota; class Poseidoniia; order Poseidoniales; family Poseidoniaceae; genus MGIIa-L1. The sequence continues at coordinate 21,501 of JAACCR010000138.1, forward strand.
CCATGGAAACCAATCACTTGCTAATTCTCTAGTTGAGACTCTCTCAATAATTTCTCTTATCTGTTCGGCTGAATCACAAGCGATTTTGGTCATTTCTGCGAATTTACCATCCCGGTAAGAACTCAAATTATCTATGATTCGTGGTCTCACTCCAATTTCTGCTAATGCCTCCATGAAAGGGGTCAAGAAATGGTCAGCATAGGTCCATCCATCATCATTGAACCGCTGCCAATCAGGATTATTATCTCCCTCTCTTGGTGCAGGTATTGCACCAATCTGGTGGCCAATGAATTGTTCAAATTCTGGACCTAGAAAATTGTAGACTTTACGTAACGGGTCTGCTGAATCTACAATGAATATGAAATCGACATCAAGACCAGCATCTCTAGCAGCTCTTGCCAACATATCTCCAGTTAGTATTTCTCTTAAGTGGCCTATATGAAATTCACCACTTGGAGTAATACCTGTGGAGATCACATGAGTATTACCTCTATGCGACAAAGACTTTGCCGCTACATCTGCCCAGTGCACTATGATTCACCTCAGACTGCAACAGCTCTAATGATTCCACGTAAAGGAACGCCGTCAATCTCGTTACGGGTGGTTTTGTTTACCAATACCACTACGAGTCCGACCTCTCCACCTGAATCGCGGATTGCTTTGATTGTACGTGACATAGTTACTCCAGATGAAAGAACATCGTCAACAATAGCAACTCTCTTACCAGCAACTTGGCCATATTTATTAGAAAGAGAGCCCTTTCCATTTCCACTATCAGTGGTCCTATAGACAGTCATTTCCGAATCGATCATACGAGCCACTTCGTGACCAAATGCCATTCCATTAATCGAAATTCCTACGACTGTATCAGTTTCTCCGAGTCCCATTTCTTCATCAACAACATCACCCATTATTGCACCAATCGCTGCAATACGGCCTGGTTTGACACCAATAGTTCTCCAACCAATTCGTACATCCTTTGGATGATTTTCGTTTTCTCCTGTGAGGAGCCAAGCAATAGTATCCTGTGATAATGATAATTCATCAGCAATCTGTTGGGAGTTTAATCCCTCAATGCGCAGATTAGTTGCGAGGGTGCGTAATTCTTCGATACTTAATACCATTAAACCAAAGGGGGTTGCCCCACCCGATTCAAACCTTTGCTTGTAATACCTCTATACAAGCAACATCTAGCCCTACAAAGGCTTCAAGAAAGGTCGGCACAGGGAAGGGGCATGGGCGACTTCGAATATGAGGCTCTTCTCGACCGAGCCAGAGAAAATATTCCAGAAGAGATATCTTCAGGTTCTCGTTGGAAATTACCTACTCCTCAGATAATGATCGAAGGTTCAAATACAATTCTTAGAAACTTCAATGAATTGGTTTCTATGATGGATAGAGATGATAATCACGTATACCAATTCATCCTAAATGAGTTAGGAACTTCCGGTTCAAGAGATGGACCACGTGCTAGATTCAAGGGAAGAATTCCACCAAAGAGAATCAAGCGAACTATCGTTAATTATGTCAATACATACATCAAGTGTAGTCAATGTTCAGCACCTGATACTCACTTTGTCAAAGAGGATAGAACTACTCTTCTAAAGTGTCAAGCATGTGGTGCTACAAGACCAGTTAAACTTTGATTAGTCTAATTTTAGGAGTTGCTTTTCAGCAATCTTTCCCGTTTTAAGATGCTCAAGAATTGGTATTAGATCATTTTCATCATTGATAGTATACCAAATACCTTCTGGATAAACCACGCAAGTAGTCCCTTGATCACAATAATCTAAGCAACCTGATTTCTGCACTCTTATCTCACTCAAGCCTGCTTTAATAGCAGCTAGTTTTAGAGATTTCATGTAGTCTATACTACCTCTGTCAAAACAATTTGGTCTTACAGCTCCTTCAGGTCTTTGATGTCCACAGATAAAGACATGGCGCGAATAACCTACATCGCCCTCCGGCATTGTGCCTCAACCCCAAAGGTGAGCATCATCGTTTCCGCTTTTTTGCTTCTCTACTTTTTCGTGTAAACTGCTACGGCGCTTCATATCATCTCTTTCGAATGCTAGTAATTCTGAATCGTCAATATATGGAGGGCGAGTATGAGCTACTAAAACGACCTGGACGATTACATCTCGCGAAATATAGTGGCTTTTACCATCCTCGGTTAGTATTTCAAGGCTTGACTTACCGCTTGATAACAAACGACCTTTAATCCAGCCATCGTTTCCTTCAGCAAGTGCTCTTGCATCCATTAAAATCTCAATTAGATCATCACGGCGGAGGCCGTGGCGTCTCTCAAGCAGATTTCCATTATGTATTCCAACATTAGATTCAAGGTCCGGAGAGCCCATTTCTTCCCATAATGTTTGCGCCCACCCCGGTAAGTCAATGCCGTTCTTCTTCTTCGCCATGTTGTAGTTGATTAGGCGACGCTACTTGAACGCTCGTACTTGCACTAATGGATTTATTTCCACAAAAAGTTCATCGGGATGCTATATTTCGTATTAGTAGTGCAATAATTGTCGCTTATTTAGGGGAGTGCCTTCATCAAGGGTGGGCTACCGGCATGGAATGGAGGAATAGGCTTGAAGGTCTCATGGCGAACAATACCAACAGTCCTTTTGGAGGACGAAGTTCTCGACAAAGCCTTCTCTAGGGCGCGAAAAGCAGCTGATAGAGTTGATGATTCAGACAAAGTATTTCGCGTAAGAAAACAGATGAACAGAATGGTTCAGACCGCAGCAGATGTAATTTACAATCAGTTTACTGAGATGGTAGAATGCTGGCCAAGTCTAGACCAGTCACCTCAATTCGATATAGCAATGATAGATGCCTGTGTAGGATGTGATGATTATCGGCATCACCTTTCAATGCTACAGTGGGCTGCGAAGAGGATCACATCTATCGCAGGACAAAACTCCAAGAAAATTGTACGTACTGCTAGGACTGAATTAATGCACGATGCAAGAAAGGAAGCATATGGTCGAATAAGTTCTGTTATGCGCCAAGTTGGTAAATCCTTACTATGGTTAAGTGAAGCGAGAGAGACTCTTAAAAAGTTACCAACAATTAATTCTGAATTGCCTTGTATTGTGGTCTGTGGTGCTCCAAATGTCGGTAAATCAGCCTTTATTTCTGCATTGAGTTCAGGTAATATGGCAGTGAATCATTATCCATTTACTACTAAACAAATACACGTTGGGCATTTCTTCCATAGAAGACTTCAGCATCAATTAGTTGACACTCCTGGTTTACTTGACAGGCCGATGATAAATAGAAATGCAATTGAAATGCAAGCGATAGCAGCATTAGAAAATACAGGCTCGTTAGTTCTATTTTTACTGGATGGGAGCGAGCAATGTGGGACTCCTATGGAGGAACAATTGAATCTTCTTGAAGAAGTTAAAGGATTATTACCAGAGACTGATTTATTGGTTGTATCATCAAAAGCAGATTTACTAAATCCAAAGCCAGAGATGTGGGATGAAGTTATTGCAGCTGAAAAGCAATGGCGTGATGAAGGTAGTGAAGGTGACCCACAATTGCCACTTCTCTATGACAATCAAGGCCGTCCAACAATGTCAGCAACAGAATTCGCTGGAATGGATGCGATGAGAATGGAAATAGTTCACCGAGTGAAATCTGCTCGCGATATAGACCCTCTAAGTTTACCAGAGGGATGGTATCGTAGAGATCTCGATATTGCTAAACCTAAGTATATGAAAACAAGAGACTGGGACCGACGTGAATGACTCACATTTGCTCAATCGGAATGATCCCTACACCTTGCATACCTGCTTTCAATAGATTTCTTGTTACTTCTGAAACCTGCAGATAGAGTGGGTTTGGAACTCCTTCAACTAGAATGTGGCAATCTCTGTAAAACCCGTTGTAAGCATTTGCCAAATCTAGTAATTGAGCCGCAAACAAATGTGGCTTCCTCATATTTACTGCTTTGTCGAGTATATCGTTATGTCTTGCAATCGTTCTTAGAAGTTCTACAAGTCCAGTTGGCATCTCTTGTTGCGAATAATCAATTTTAGATTCTATGATTGAATCAACATCAGCACCTGCTTCAATACAGCGTAGCATTACAGAATGTGCCCTAGTATGGCTGTACATGATGAATGGTGCTGAACCTGCCTCAAATGCAAGTGCTTCTTCCCAACGGAATGTGAATCCTTTGTCAGGGCTCACTTTTATGATATTGAAACGAACAGCAGAAACACCTACAGCCTCTGCAATTTCCACCACCTTTTCTTCCGAATAATCAGGACGTAATTCTCTTACAATAGTTGCGGCTTGTGCTTGTGCTTCCTCAAGTAAATCATCCATGAAAACTACGTTTCCTTTTCGTGTAGACATCTTTCCTTCTGGTAACTTGATAAAACTATAGAACAGAACCTCTGGAACTCGTTCTCCTAATTCTGTTAGAGCCATTGCAACTTGCTTGCCCTGTAATTTATGATCCTCTCCCAGAACATTAATCAAATCATCACTCTGTTGCCATTTCCACATATGATATGCAATATCTCTAGTTGCATAGAGTGATGAACCATCTCCTCTTCTAAAGAAGAATTCAGTCTTACCCTTTAGACCACGTTGGCCTAAATCAAGGTAGCCTGCACCATTATCTGCTTCACCATAAATATCCATTTCACTGAGTCTTTGCATCAATTTTGCGACATCTCCCTCGATGACGAATTTGGATTCCTTAGTGAAGGTATCAAAATTGATTCCTAATCTGCTAAGAGTTGTCAGCATTCCATCAAGAACGGGTTGGTAGGCTGATTCAAACTGATTTAGGACATTTTGGTCACCATGTTCACTAGCATGAACTAATCTTCCGATTTCATCCTCTATCGCTTGAGTGTTTTCACCTTCACGCATTTTCTGTGCAGCTTGATACCAGCGAACAGTTTCGTGGTCGGCCTTGCCTGACCAACGAGGATTTACGGCATCTCTTCCGGCTAGGGTTTGCTCAACTTGTTCCTTGCTAAGGTTTGCAAGAGCCCATGCTAATACTGCAACTTGCTTACCCATGTCATCAACATAATATTCTGCTCTGACTTCGTTTACAAATAACCGATGAAGACGAACTAAGGAATCACCGAGTATTGCGTTTCTTGCTCTGCCGACGTGGAATGGTCCATTTGGGTTTGCAGAGGTATGCTCAATGAGAACCTTCCTCCCCGTACTGTTCATCGTTCCTAAAGCATCACCAATGCGAACTTTACCTGACAAAATTTGTTGCGCTAACCAATTGACATTGGCTTTGATGTTAAGGTATCCACCAACTGCAGAAACTTCACCTATCGCTGGATTAGAAGAGATTTCATCAGCAATTGATTGAGCTAATTCAATTGGATTTCTTGACAACTGTTTGGCCAAAGGAAAACATGGAAGTGAAAGGTCTCCTTGAGATGTATCGCGGCTAGGTGCTAACATTTGGCGCCAATGATCACCAGAAATACCAGCTTTGACAAGAGCCTGGCCAATCAGTTGTTCAATCTCATCTCGTAGAAGTTTCAATTAATTCACCTCACATCCAAGGATACCGTAATATTGCTGCAAGTCCGCCAAATCCAAGCATTAGTTGGGAGCCTTCCTCCGTATCAACCGAGATATATACAAGTTCAGTGTTGGATTTTACTGCCATTACACTCAATTCATCGATTAAAGAAACATTTTCTAGTTCCTTGGCCTTATCTCCAGAAACATCACAAGAAGGGCAATTCGGCATTACTTCCATGCGTCCAATTGTTATTTTCCATTCATTTCTACAGCCACCGCATTGGAGAGTTAGTGTATTCTTTCTCAATGCTTCTGAAATAAGTAATTTTTGAACTGCACCTTGGTCAAGCGCTTGCTTAACCATTTGTTCACCATATGTTGCCTTCGGATGGGTTTTAATCAATTCGGAAAGGAATACATCCATGATTTTACGCTCAGCGTCAAGTTCTATTTCTCCCATCATCTGTCCAGCATTGCCGACCAATTCACGGATTCCACTGTCATTGGAATATCCTACATCAAAAGTGGTCTTAGCAATTTTTTTAACGATTTCGTGATGGAAATAATCATTCTTGACAACGAAATCCTTGGTAGCGCCAGGACCTCCGACAATGATTGCTTGGATATTATCCAAATTTGGTAACCAGTAATCACAAGCATGCTCACTGGCACGCTTGAAGAACTTGTGCGCAGCCTCTTCAATAAGTCTCTCGAAACGTTGTGCTGATTGACCTCCTTGGCGGTGTTTACCCATGATATTGGAAACTAAATGCTCCTGAATGTGTATTCTTTTACCGGTGGCGATTCCAAATGCTGCTTCAGATCTATCAATTACGAATAATCCATATGATTTTTTGTCGATAAGCATATCTTCAAGTTGTGTTAATTCAAAAGTTGAATCACATCGGTAGCGAAATGACAAAAGTGGTTGAGGTGGGTTCTCAACTAAGACATTGATCATTCGGTTTCTATTATTTCCAACAATGATTGAACCGACGAATAAAGCGATACCGTTTTCTCCAGCATTTTTTATTTTAGAAAGTGAAGAAAGTGCGGAATCAATCGCTCCTTGGACATTCTTACGGGTTCCTTTAGATTTGATATTTGCAGCTTGTCCGTGCTCATTTTGCAGTAGTTGCCGTGCATCGGATACTTGGCGGTCTGGTGGAATAATAATACTGACCAGTTCAGTGCCAAAGCCCTTCATTTCACGAAGGTCTTCCAATGCCATCTTGAGACGGAGTCGGCGAGAAGCAAGTTCAACATCATCTGACACAGTCTACGCCTCTAATTTAGTGGCAGAGACGAGGGGTTTTCAACCCTCGCCCCTTTGTTGAATTAACTTTGAAGTTCTCGAGCAAGTTACTTTGATAAATTTACTATTCATTGGGATAGGATTAGATTGAAACTTAATAATTGGCTCTATGTCAATAATCACAAGGGATATGCTCAAAGAATAGGTCTGCGAGGGGAGACCGATGACAAGTCGTCATATCGTTGCATTAGGAGGCAGTTTGTTGCGTCCGGAGGAATCCGAACAACGCAGTGCATGGTTCGGTCAACTTAGACAACTAGCAGTCCACTTAGAAGGTAATGGCCGAAGAGTTGGCATAGTCATAGGCGGAGGTCTTCCGGCAAGAGAGGCTATTGAATTAGCAAAAACTTGTGTTTCAGCATCTGATAAATTAGACCAAGTTGGCATTGCAGCAACTCGGTTGAATGCAACAGTAATCCAGCAAGTATTGATTGATATCGGCTGTAGTGTAGCACCTTCAATCCCTCATACTACTTCGGAGTCTGCTGAATTATTAGAAAAATACAATTTTGTGGTGATGGGTGGAACTACTCCGGGACATACAACAGATGCAGTGGCAGTTGCCTTTGCTAGAGATGCAGGTGCAAGGACTTGTATTATCGCAACAAATGTTAGTCATGTCTATGATAAAGACCCTAGGGAATTTGATGATGCTCAATCATTGACGAAATTGACAATTGATCAGTAGGCAGAGATTACCGGAATAGGAGAACCACTTGCGCCAGGTGCTTCAGCGGTCATTGACCCAGTCGCAGTCGGTTGGGCAAAAGATTCATGCATCGATTTAGCGGTATTAGATGGGCGTCAAATATCAATATTAGAACAAGCATTAGATGGCCAACCATTCGATGGTACGCTAATAAATTCATGAGGTGATAAAATGTCTGAATCAGCAAGTAATACGAAAAATTCACGCAATAGCAGCCGAGTACAGCCGCATAAGCATTGCAGGATTTGTCAAGAAGCGATTCCAACAAAAACAGAACCAAGAGTTTGCAAAAAAGAAGAGTGTATCACTAAGAATGAAAAAAATGAGAAGAATCAGAAACAAGTTAGGGTTCTAATGCTCATCTTCTTTGGCATATTCGCTCTACCATTTGTTGCCTCAATTGTATTACAACTACTCTGAGAATCAAGAATTTTGGAATTCTCCAAGTAATCCTTCAGCAGTTCCAGCAACTTGTTCAGTTTGTCCAGCAGCGGTTAGACGATCACCTAGTTTGTACAATTCTTTGAAAGCCTCTTCTATTGAACTCGTTTGCTTTAAGAATTGTATCGCAGGCCAACCACAGTCTATGATTCCTGGCTCTACTGTGCTTTCTTCAACCCATGCAGCGCATGACACGCCATGACATAGTGCACTGAATTGTGATAGATCTAACCAAAATGTATTACGTTTACAAACTGGACAAGTTTTACACTCAATTGTTGATAGAACGGTCATTGCATCGTCTCCAACAATATCAATTTCCCAAATAACTATGCTTGCAGACTTTAAATTCATAAGTTCACTTTTCTTTAGGAAAGTGCGTAATACCTGCCAAGCAGTCTCTTCTGAACTAAAGCAGCCCATGCCTATAGCCTTGCCATCTGCTTCAACTGCAGTTGGAACAAATACGCGACTCGGAGTATCGGCCATTACAGCGCCCTTGATGCGAAGCCCTTCAATACTTATGCAAAAATATGCAATTAAACTTCTATTTGTCAAGCCGGTTATTGTGGACGGGACCATTCCATTTCAATGACTGGTAAGCCACCCGGGTGAGGTAGTGGTGCTTGTGGTTTTTCAATTCGTATTTTTATTTTACAAACCATTTGATTACTGGAGAGGTTTTTGATTATTCGTTCACACATTGTTTCCATTAGTCCAATCGGTTTTTTAGCATCAATAATTTCAGCATCAATTGCGATTTGAATATCAGCATAATTCAGTGTATTTACTAACTTACCAGCAATGCTATGGTCTATTATTGTCGCCCATACAGTGAAATTGAAAGGTTGTTTTTCCTCATGTTCGAATTCATAATAGCCATGCTTGGCCATAACAGTATAATTCTCTAAAGCGACAGTGATAGTCATAGCGATCACTCAGTCTTCAGAATCTCTTTCGTGAACCCAAATTAGATGGTATCCGAATTGAGTTTTAACAGGTGCTGAGACTGTTTTCAAAGGGGTACTCCATACAGCTAACTCAAATTCCTTAACCATATTTCCTTTACGAAACCAACCCAAATCTCCACCCTTTTGAGATGACGGACAAGAGCTCTTTTTCCTCGCTAATTTTTGAAAATCTTTCAACTTTGAAACTTTATCTTTAATCTGTACTGCTTCAGATTTAGATTCAACCAAAATGTGACTTGCCCATGCATTAGGTGCGACCATGAAAGGGCTATGAGATTCTATGCTTCAACTCTTTTGAATATCATGAATCGATATTGTAGGCTAATGCACTCAAATATGTTCCATAAATTGTAATAGATACACCCAATGATTCTTCGTTAAAACGTTCCATATTGTCTTTGTATGTGTGATACTCCCAACTTCCGCTACCATAGCATACGACAGCTCTACCGTTTGCACCACTTCCTAAATCATAGACAAATGGTCCATGATCCGAATTGTATGGCATTCCATCTTTGTCGCCCTTGTCTCCTAATAGTGCAGACATACGAATTTCGTATCTATTCGCAATATCTGGATATGTTGAAATATATGCTTTTTTGATGCTTTCAACATTTCTATAATCGTCCATACTATTTGTGAACAATGTCAATGAGTTACCACGATTAGCAAAATCAGCATCGACGTGATTCATATCTAAATTTATGTATAGGCGTAGATTTCTTTTCAAATCATCCTTCATTTCATTGACATAGGCTCTACTTCCGTAAAGACCTTCTTCTTCTCCACCCCATGTGCAGAATCGGATTGTTCTATCAGGTGTTCCCGATTCGTTAACGAGTTTGGAAATTTGTCTTGACATCTCCATTATGCTAGCTGTTCCTGAAGTATCATCAATTGCACCAGGGCCACTGTAGACTGTGTCGTGATGTGCTCCAGCGATTACTACTTCCGATGATTTACCCTTGATTTCTCCACAAGGCACGTATATTGTTCTAGTGCCGTCATTAGTGACATCTATGTTCATTGCGATAGATCCTGAACCATTTATTACTGCAGCTTCTAATATTTCACCAGCATCTTTTGACATTGCAATGAATGATAACTCGGTTGGTACAGTTCCACCATTTGCTTCTGTAATTGCTTCTATAGAGGTTCCCTTGAAGATAGGTACGCAATCAGTTGCCTCAACTTTACCACAATTGTAATCCTTGTTGACTCTGATTAACGACACTAAATCATTTTCTGCAGCTTTACTCATCAATGCAGTATTGCCAGTAATTGAGCCACCACCTCTGACATAGCCAATTTGTCCACTCGCCTCTTGCCAAAGTGATTCTTCGGAACCGTTGCCTAAATCAACAATTGGAACATTATCGCCGAATTGGAAGAAACTAGAACCGCTGAATCCTTGAATCACATAATCAATTCGATGTTCAAAGGTATATGCACTACTCCCAATATCTGCAACAGAACATGGCTGTACTAAGGGGAGATTTCCCTGCGTACAAACTTGTAGAGATGGTTCTGCATTTACATGGTGCATTTCAACTTCATAAGAATGGAGTGTAGTTGTCATTCCAAGTGATTTGAAATGCTCTTCTATCATTTGTGCAGCAGCTGCCTCTTCATCGGTTCCACTCATTCTACCTTCCCAATCAGGGTGGCCGAGATCAACAAGGCTCTGGGCATACTGTCTAGCCATTGAAGCATCATATTCAATCAATTCAAATTCAAGTTCCTCTTCAAATCCAAGCCATGCAGGTTGAATAATAAGGACTGCTGAAATCATCAGCAAGGAAAGACCTATTGCCGCTATTATTTTGAGATTATGTGGGCCTGAGAGTGGTGCAATCATTCTTTGAAATGTAGTAGAATTACTCGAAAACTCTGTGTCCTCATCTAACTGAAGAAACTTCTCATCTGAATCGCCATCAACTAATATCGCTTCTCCAACCGGTAACTGTGGCAGCAACTTGCTTGCTTCATGAGCCGATAGACGCTCAATCAATTGGGCCTTAGTTCCGGATACAGAGAGTTTATTGGTTTTGCAAAGTTTCTTTAATTCGAATACTTTCAATGAATTAAAATCTGTATCAGACATATTTGCACCATACGGGGCTATTAGCCCGACCTTGATGAACTAAATGGTATTATGATTAGAATTATTGGATTTCTTTACCAGTCCATCGCTTGCCAATGCTATGTTCTAGGCCCAATTGGTCAAGTATTCTTGCAACAATGAAGTCGACCATGTCATCGATTGATTGCGGATGATTATAAAATCCAGGAGATGCTGGGATAATGATCGTATTCCAAGATGACAATTTAGCCATATTTTCGAGATGAACAGTAGCATAAGGGGCTTCACGTGGAACTATGATCAACTTGCGTCTTTCCTTTAATGCCACAATTGCGGAACGTGTTACTAAATTATCACTAATCCCTGCAGCTAGTTTACCCAAAGTAGTTCCTGAACAAGGGCAGATGATTACAGCATCAATATTTGCAGAACCAGATGCCGATTTTGCTGCAACATTCCCCTCATCTTCAAGAATTGCAGAATAGCTTGCAGCAATGGTCTCTTTATCGGTTTGACATTCATGTGCAAGTGTCAGTACTCCAGATTCAGTTACAATAAGCCGTACTTGAACTCCAAGATTTGACAAGCACTCAGTAAGGCGTTTGCCGTATATTGCACCAGATGCACCGGTTATTGCCACTACTACTTCACCCATGTACTGTGCAACTCCTTTTTGCATATATGCCCTTGTTTTTACTAATATATTGAAATCAAGGCTTTTTCTAAGTTTAATATTGCCTCTAAGAATAATTCAGGCTCTATAGACCATGCTACTCTTAACCACCCGCATAATTCTTCTGAGAACATAGAGCCGGGTACTGCTAATACCGAATGTTCTGCACATGCTCCATCGACGAAGGTCATTGAATCAAATCCATTTGGAAGTTGGAAAGCACCGAAAACACCGTAAGGTGGTTCATTCCAAACAATATTCTGTCTTGTCAGCATTTCCCTTAATACTGGAAGATTAATTTCTCTATAGTGTTTAATTTTTTCAATAGCTAGGTCCAAATGTGGGAAAACAGCACTTGCTAAGCGAATTGTAGGACTTGACATCATTCCTGAAACGGTTAAGAATGCTCTTTTTGCATTGGCAGTGAGTTCTTTGTTGGCGATGATCCAGCCAAAACGAATTGGCCCCAATCCATAGATTTTGGTTAATGAGTTGATAGATATACAGTGTTCACCTTCTAAGTGGAATGGTTTGTAATCTTCTGTACCCTTCATCGAATCGATATATACTTCATCGGAGATGATTTTGATTGCTAA
>JAACCR010000139.1 GCA_009937205.1 Methanobacteriota archaeon
GCATACTGGAACAAATACCACTATAGATCTAACAAATCTCTGGATCGGTGGTCACAGTATGGGTGGTGGAACTACCTTCTCTATGATCGATAGGGCGTTGGATCTTGGCTGGGGCTCATCATCTTTACAAATCTCATTAGAGGCATCATGGGTTCATGCACAACGCGGTAATCCATTACGCGGTAATATGTCTAAACTTCCTGACCATACATGGGCCCAAATCACAGAGTATTCTTCTGATTATACTGTCCACCCATGTCAGGCAAGATGGCAGCATGAGCGCATATCAGAGAGAGACACATCACTTCCAATAAATGATTCACAAGTGCAATATCTTCGCATTGAATCAGATTATTATGGATTTCCTAGGATGATGGCAAGCCACTTTATTCAAGCATCCTTTATCCATGATAATTTTGCAGATTTATCCTATTATTCGCGAATCGATGCTCAAGCAGCAAGAATTTCAACACAGCCACAATTATTCACTGCAGATTCTGACTTACTTTCTTTAGCACAATCATTCCTTAGCGATGAAAATCAGCAAATGACCGATCTTGGAGATTGGTCTGATGGTCACCCAGTCAATGGCATTAAAATGATACAAGAGCCATTAGAAGTGCCAATTGCGGATGGTTCTTATTGTACTGATGTACAATAAAATTACAAATTTAGAGATACACCTTCATCTATTAGGAAATGGCAGATTGCGATCCCTAAATGTCCTTGTAACCATTCCTCTCCTAATGAGCGAGGAATAGTCTTTTCAAGCAATGTTTCAGACTCAGTAAGCGGCTTATCATCACTCAAAATAAATGCAATATCAATACCACTGACTTCAGTTTGATCCCATTCACCTACAGACTTTGAAAGGGGATTGCTCTGCTGCGGAATTATACTATCAGCATTCCACAATCGTGGCGCTCCAGCATCTAGGCGAATGATTGTGGAATCTTTCCACTCAGAAATTGTATTTTCAATATCGCCTCCACCATCATAGATTCCATCTGAGCGTTGTAACCATTGACCCCTTGCAGGAGTTGGTAACTGAATCACTTTTCCTATTTGACCTGCAACAGCCCTTTCTTCAGCATGAACTCCTTTCAATTCCGAACCAACGAATTTTATTCTTCGAGCTGGTCCTGGTCCACCATGCAAATGTAGGATGATTTCACTATCTCTTCTCATTCCATGGCTTGTCATCAATGCAGACATCAATGCTCTAACTAATACATCCATACGCCCAGCAGCACCAGCCATATCATTCAATGGTAATTTCCCTTGAGCCATTGCTCTGTTACCAATAATTGCGAATCTTCTCACCACAACCACCTATTCTATAGAATCAATAGCCCCTTTCTACAAAGGTTTGAATCGCATCACACATCTTCTTTTGGTCCTCTAAAATGAAATGTGCACCATGTGTATCAACCAAATAACCACGTGGCTTTTCTGGGTTTCCTAAGTCTTCTAAACGGTTTGCTATTACTGCCGTCATTCCAGAATTCTCTATTTGTGCAACTGCTCGATAAATCAAATCTTTTTGCTTTATTCCGCTTTCAAGTTTGAATCCGATTCGAACAGAATTAGAACACAATTCTTTCAAAAGTTGAATATGCTTTGCTCCTTCGACTAAATCAACTTGCAAACTACCTTGCTGGCTAGCAACTTTACCCTTTGCTGGGTTGGCAACAATATAATCTAAAACAGCAGCACAATGGATCCAAGCATCAATATTATCCTTGGCAATAGCCATTAGTTCTGATAACATCTCATCAGCATCCGGTGTTGAGATAATCAATGTAAGCCAACTTGGTATTGGGCATGATATAACTCCTGTAACACAAGTAACATCATGTCCCAGACGATAAAAATGATCTGCTATAGCTAATCCAGTAGCGCCACTACTTGTATTTTGGACAAATCGGATATCATCAATTGCAGAACGAGTTGCTCCCAGTGTAACGACAATGGATTTTCTTTTTGGTTTGATCCTATTAACGAAATGAGCAAACTTTGCAACTATCTCATCATGTGGAGGAGTTTTCCTTTTCCCTTCTACATCTGGCCCCCATACAACATCAGCACCATGTTTCCTTACTTCTAAAACGATATCATCGGTAATAGGGTCACCTGCTAAATCAGAATGCATACTTGGTATGAACATAGTCGCTGTATTCCTGCCTCTAGCAGCTGATAGTGCCATTAGTAGTGGTCCATTGTTGAGACCATGAACGAAACCGGCCATCAAATTACGAGTTGCTGGTGCTACCAAAATTCCATCAAACTCATCGAGGGCTGATAAATCGCCATCCCAGTCGGTAATAACTTGGCATTGACTAGCCCAACGAACTGCTAAAGGAGTAATGATATTCTGAGCAGATTGTGTCATTATTACTGTTAATTCAGCACCATGGCGTCGTAACTCTCTTGCTAAACGAACAGTATCTACGGCTGCTATTCC
>JAACCR010000140.1 GCA_009937205.1 Methanobacteriota archaeon
AGGTGCTGCATCAGGTATTTGAATTTCAAAAGTGCGCCCTTCAACGGTTGCAGAAAAGGTAGTACCTTCACCTTCAATCTCAACCTCAAATTCAGTTCCATCAATGATGACCTTTCTAGTGTCAGACATAATTTCACTTCCATGGTGAGCGACTAGCTCTGTAATTTAATAACGAAGATTTCCCGGAAAACATTCTCCTATGGTCTTGTGACCAAGGCATACCAGGATTTCTTGCAATTTGTGCAGGATCGTCTCCTTGGGATTGAATCATTGCCAAAACTCCAGCAATCGCTGCCATTCTCAGAGTTTTTTCATCTGTTTTACCCATGACAAAATCTCCTCAAAGTGGAATGTTCCCGTGCTTTCTTGCAGGCCTCAATTCTTCTTTATCCATTAGCATCTCAAGAGAACGAATTAACTTGCTCCGAGTTTCTCTAGGTTCGATGACATCATCCAAATATCCCAGAGCTGCTGCCTTGTATGGATTTGCGAAAGTATCGTTGAAATCTTCGGTTAATCTCGTTCTCTCTTCTTCTGCATTACGCGAGTTTGCGATCCGCTTGCGATGAATAATTTCTACAGCACCATCAGCACCCATGACCGCTAGTTCTGCATTTGGCCATGCAATATTGTAATCGCCTCTGATATGCTTACTCGACATAACGTCGTACGCACCTCCGTATGCTTTTCGCAATATCACTGTTAGTAGTGGTACAGTCGCCTCTGCATATGCATACAATAATTTTGCACCGTGGCGAATAATACCACCCCATTCTTGGCTAGTACCCGGTAAGAATCCAGGGACATCTTCCAAAGTTAGAATTGGGATATTGAAGGCATCACAAAATCTGACAAATCTTGCAGCTTTATCACTCGCATCAATATCCAAGCAGCCAGCAAGGAACTTTGGTTGATTTGCGACAACTCCAACTGTATTTCCACCTAAGTGTGAAAATCCGATTACAATATTCTTTGCCCAATCAGCCTGAACTTCTAAGAATGCTCCATCATCAACGATTTCATTGATTACGTCAATTACATCGTAGGGTTTGTTGGATTCTGTTGGAATAATAGTATCTAATTTCTCACAGACCCTATCCTTTGGATCAGATGTTTTTCTAGTCGGTGGTTTTTCCATATTATTCTGAGGGAGTAAATCTGCTAATTCTCTTGCAAGATGTATTGCTTCTTCATCACTTACTGCTGTGAAATGCGACACTCCGGATTTACTACCGTGCGTCATCGCACCGCCAAGGTCTTCAAAAGAAACTTCTTCATTTGTCACCGTCTTGATCACTTCAGGTCCGGTGATGAACATATGCGCAGTTTGGTCAACCATGATTACGAAGTCTGTTATCGCAGGTGAATATACTGCTCCACCAGCACATGGTCCCATTATTACAGAAATTTGAGGAATGACTCCTGATGACCTTACATTTCTGAAAAATATTTCAGCATAGCTTCCTAGACTAGCCACTCCTTCTTGTATTCGGGCTCCACCTGAATCATTCATTCCAATAACAGGTCTACCTGTTTTTAGAGCCATATCCAAGACTTTACAAATTTTCAAGCCATGCATTTCTCCTAGTGAACCGCCATAAACGGTGAAATCTTGGGCAAAGGCAAATACTTCGCGTCCATTTATTGTCCCATGACCAGTTACTACTCCATCACCTGGAATAACGTTCTTCTCCATCCCAAAATCTTTGCATCGATGTTCAACTAGAGCATCCATTTCTTGGAATGAGCCATCATCGAGGAGTAATTCCATGCGCTCACGCGCAGTCATTTTGCCACGATTATGTTGGGAATCAACACGTGCTTGACCGCCGCCTGCTTCACTTCTTGCCTTACGATTACGCAGGTCCTTGAGTCGTTCCTCAGTGGATACCATAGGCTTCGCCAATTATCTCTAAGAAAACTCCCTCCTTATGCGTTGCGACAATATCTAGTCAAAATGTACCTTGTATGACTCCTTTGGCCGGTTTCATATTCACACCTAAATCACTATGATTGCATCTTTCGGATGGGTTTTGTTGATAGGCTAAGTCCTACTCGGTTTTGACATGGGTGCAATGATTCGCGTAGTAGTTGCAAAACCTGGTCTTAATGGTCACGACCGTGGAGCTAAGGTTGTGGCTCGGGCATTAAGAGATGCAGGACACGAAGTAATCTATACAGGATTGCGTAGAACGGCGAGCCAAATAGTTGAAACAGTACGTGATGAGGATGCCTCATTCCTTGGATTATCCTCACTTTCTGGTGCACATAGTCATTTATTTCCAAAGGTTTGCGAAGAACTCCGTAAATCAGGATTGACTGATGTGATCGTATTCGGTGGAGGGATTATTCCTAAAACCGATAGACAAGCCCTATTCTCTTGTGGGATAAAAGCCATTTTTGGGCCAGGAACCTCTACTGCAGAAATACTTAATTTCATTGAAGTTGCAAGTGAAAAGGATGAAATCGGTGTAGGGGAATCAAGCGATTGGTATTGGCAGGGTGTTTGAGTGAATAGCGACATTGTGTTGGCCGCAAAAGACGGTTGCCGCAGGTCATTAGCACGAACTCTCTCAGCGCTTGAAAATAACACATTGGATATTGATGATGCACTATCAATGCTAGGTGAAACTAATACTGATTCTTCTCAACAATCCGATTGGAGTATAATGGCAATTACGGGCGCCCCTGGAGTTGGCAAATCCTGTCTGGTGGACAAAATAATTTCTCAATGGGCAAGTCAGGGTAAGAAAATTGCATTACTAGCAGTTGACCCATCTTCTTCTAGAACTGGTGGAGCATTATTAGGCGATCGAGTTCGCTTATCAGTAGTCGATGACATTATTCTAAAAGAGATGGTTTATGTTCGTTCGGTCGCTACTCGTAAGTCTTCTAGTAGCGTTCCAGCAGTCGTTTCCGATATGGCCAAATTATTACTGGCTCTTGGCTGGAATAAGGTAGTGATTGAAACTGTTGGCGCAGGACAGTCCGAAGTTAGATGTGTAGCAGTTGCAGATAGAATCGTGGTGGTTGAAGGTCCGGCAAGAGGAGACGGGATTCAAGCAGAAAAGGCAGGATTATTAGAATTAGCAGATGCTGTAATTGTCAATAAATCTGATATTGTAGGTGCTAGAAAACATGCAGACGAAATTAAAGAATCATTTGAGTTGGGCGAGGGGCAATCTCCTCCCGTATTATTGACCTGTGCGTTGAATGGTGATGGATGCCAATTTGCCTCAGATGTATTGCTTAATTTACAATCAACAGGACGTTCCTCAAAAGCTAGATGGCGTGAGCGACTGTTGTCTAGTCTTGAACAAAAAATACTACAGAACCCACACTTAGATGACACATTATCATCATTAGCATCTGGTTCTATAGATTTAGATGAGGCGATTAAGAACTTAAATAATTGAATGAAAGGTGAATAACATGAGCGAAAATAATGGACAAGTTGCAATGACAGACCCAATAGAACAATCCAAAGGTGGACTTTATGGGCATGTCTTGAGAAGAGCAATTCATTTGAGTTTATCTTTTGTTCCATTTATTTACTTTGAATATGGTGAGGACTGTGCAGAATTCGTTGGATTGGAACTGCCACAATTAGTTTCTTCAATCGTGTTATTGATGCTTGCTGCTGAGGCGATTAGGCTTAAATTTTCAATAACAATATTCGGCCAGAGAGAATACGAGGCTCACCAAGTTTCAGCATTAGCATGGGGTGCAATCGGAATTGGATTGGCCTTTTTGATGGCTCCAACTAAGGAATATATCTGGCCTCTTGTCCTTTCACTATCGTTAGGTGATCCTTTGATGGGTGAGTTGAGAAGAAAAGGATTTGATGATAAGCAGGTAATGATCTATTCAACTCTGGCTATCACAATTATTTGGCTAGCATGCTGGAATTACGTTGGTACTCCACTATGGTTGATTCCTATAATGGCGCCACTTTGCATGATAAGCGAATGGCCTCGACTACGATGGATAGATGATAATGCAACAATGATGCTAATCCCATTATGCGCAATTTTATTGTTTGACCCATTTATTGGTTTGCTATGATTTAACAAAAAGCCATTCATATTCCTCAATATGTTGAAATGGTGGTTGCTCTCCCCTTTGGAATAGTGAACTATCATGTCTGAGGAAAATGAATCCAATGACCCACCACAAACTGCATATTACATATTTTTTGGTATTGCGGTTTTAGCTCTTGTATTTACTATGTTCAAATGGCCTCTTTGGTGATGTCAAACTAAGTGTATTACTGTTAATTGATTCATGGTAATTTACAACCATTGAAAAGGTGTGGTTTACACCTTTTACTATGTGCGGTATCGGTGGTATGTTTGGAAACCCCGATTC
>JAACCR010000141.1 GCA_009937205.1 Methanobacteriota archaeon
CAATGGTATTACCAACATTATGACTGGAACATATGTCCCAGTTACTGTTGATGTTACTGCTGGAGGAGATGAAGGTCCTTACACCTATGACCACATGTTGGCGATTACCTACCACACAGACGGTCATTCTGAAATCGAGCAAACACGTTACTACGCTGTACCAGCATATGGAACATCAGTTGCGATCACTGAAGACGTCTATATCACAAAGGACACAACAAACGTTTGGGTTGAGATGGATGTCAAGACCTGTTTGGCAAACCCTTGTGACGTACTAGTATCTGCTACTGACCGATTCCAGACAGATGACCCTGCTTCCCACCGTTCTAACAACCAAGGACAACAAGGAGCAGATTGGTCTAAGCCTGGACAATACGGTAGCAATGCAGCACAGACTTCTGAACGCCGACCTCTACTTGAAGACAGCAATTGGTGTAACAACATGATGTCCAGTCTAAGCACTGCGGCAACATGTGCACACGCTAACCAGCCATCTTCAACCTTTGAGGCAAGTGGACAAGATCTGCCAACTGTAGTCGGTACAATCGGCGCAGGTGCAGTTCCATCCTTCGCTCCTAGCATTATTGCTGTGAGCCTTGCTGGTGTCTTCGTCGGTGCTCTTGCACTATCTGGACGCCGTGAAGAAGATGAGGAAGCATTGGAAGAGTCTATCGTAGACGATGAACGTGCAGTATCCCCTGTTATCGCAACCATTCTAATGGTCGCTATCACAGTGGTTCTGTCCGGTGTCATTTACGTGTGGGCTTCAAGCCTCGCTGAAACTGATGTCAAGGGTGTCCCAAGAGTCACCTTCGACATTGAGGATATCAACGGCGCAGATGCAGACCAAGGTCACTGGAGAATCTCAGTGACACAATCTGAAACTGATTTGGCTACCCAAGCTGTTGAAGTCCGTGTGTTCTATGTGGATGCAAGTGGGTCTCCTCAGACCTTCAGTGCTAATTTGGCTGATACAAACGATGTTTACGGATTCAATCCTGCAAACAGTGACGCTTTCGTCACATTCGTTGACCAAGTGAACAAGGAAGGAACCAAGTCGATTTCTACCTTCAACACTGGCGATGAAGTCTACGTACGAACCCATGCACCAGATGGTACACCTTTGACCGATGTCACGATCACCATGTCATATGCTCCGGCAAATGCACAAGGTGCTGTACTCCGCTCCTGGAGCGGACTGGCATTTGACCTCAAGGCTTGAACTTAGGTAAGTGAAACGACGCATTAGGGTTGGGGGGCTGCGGCCCTCTACCCTTTTGCTTTCGAGAAAACACCGTACTCTGCGGAGACGGTATAGTAAATGCGAACGCTGGGCGGGGTTCTTTTGAACCTCCCCAGTTTTTCGTCCCCTTTTTTCTTCAGTAACTTGAGCAGTATTATTTACAAATGTTGCGAAGCCTTTCAAGTGAGACCCCCTCAGTATGTATTGGGGAGTCTCATGTCTACAAGTCCTAACAATTCAGTTCAGGGTAAATTACCCGCCTGTGTTGTTTTTGATTGTGATGGAGTTTTAGTAGACGCAGTTTCTTCATGGAGAACTCTTCACGATCATTTTGGTACAGATAACGTGGTAAACTTACAGCGTTTCATCAATGGGGAATTGAGCGATGTTGAATTCATGCGCTCTGATATACAATTATGGAAAAACATTCAAGATCCAATTTTCAAGGATGATTTATTTCGAGCTTATTCTGGTGTGAAGTTGATGCCAGGTGCAAGAGAACTTGTTGCTGATTTGAAGGAGAAGGGTGTTTATGTGGCTATCGTGTCTGCAGGTGTAGACCTTTTCGTTTCAACAATTGCGTCAATGCTAAAGGTTGATGATTGGATTGCCAATGGGTTTGAATTTGCTGAAGATGATTCCTTGAAGAATGAGGGTATTTGTCGATTACATGCTGGGGGCAAGGGAGCGATTATCAAGAAATTGTGCGACTTGAATAATATTACTTTGTCTGATGTAGTTTCAGTTGGTGATTCAGAAATGGATTTGAGTATGCATATTGAAGGTAGTACTTTCATAGGCTTTAACCCATCAAGAGATTCTTCATTAATGGCTTTTGAAAAAGCAGGTGTAGAAATCGTCATCGCTAAAGATTTGAATTTACTAAGACCACTGCTGGGTTTAGAGTAGTTTCAGTGTTTCATGCAAATGGAATTGCAGTAGTAGCATGACTCTTAAGATTGACAATTGTCAGAATACATGGCTTTGGTTGGAAACCAAGCATTCTTTGGTATGAAGTTTGGTCTTGCCATGTACTTGAGCAAATCAATGTCGTACCCTTGAAATCAATGCAAGCATGGCCATGAACGTGACCAGTAACGAAAATATCCGGTACTTCATTGATTACTAATCCATCCTCTGGTTCCGGTGAAAGAGGAGTCTTACCACCCCATTGTGGTGCAAGGTGTCTTCTTCTCAACATTTGGCGCATTGCTTCAACAGGATCTGAATAAGTTACAGTTCTCAATCCTGCTACGAAATCGTCTATTGATTTACCATGATATGATAATAATCGGACACCATTTAAAGAAAAATCGCAAGGGTTACCAACAAATGTTGTGGAATTATAATCCTGTTGAATATCCTTCTCAAATGTTGGCTGTGGTTCTGCTGGACGAACTGCATCATGGTTACCTGGCAACATTACACACTCTACCCATTCTGGTAATAATTCCAATAATCTAGCGAATTCTGTGTACTGGCCGTACAAATCCGGTATAGCCAATTCCTTATCCTGTCCTGGATATATTCCAACTCCATCGACACAATCACCTGATAATATGAGATACTTAATTGTCTTTGCAAGTGGGTCGGTATGGAACCATCTTACCATTTTGTGCCATTGAGCTTCCAAAAATGTCTTTGAACCAACATGAATATCTGAAATGAATGCTACGCTAACCCCATGTTCTGAACTGGCTTTCTGATGTTTTGGTTTTAGTGGGAAATATAAATCTGAGACATAAAAAATATCTCCGGTTTGACTAAATGAACCAGAAACCCCCAATACATCATCTGGCATCAATCCAGATTCAAGAATCATCTCTTGCGCTCTATCTCTATCATCACCTTGGCGTTTGGTTAGTAGGCATGTCATTTCACCAGTTTCATCTTCAATACCCCATATTAGGTGGCCATTTTTCGTGTAGCGTGGTTCGTTTACCAAACCGATCGCCACTGCTGTATTTCCGTATCCTTGATAACGGGAATATTCGATTTGTAGGCGAGCAATTTCCTGTGGTGGTTTCGGAAGGTTTGAATTTCTAATTATCATTTTTCTAATTTTTTCTAGTCGATCTGAAAAACATGAATTTATATCGGACATTTTACCTTCAGTAACCGATTTTCCTGTTATGTCATAATGAACTTTGATGTCCTGAGGAGCATCACTCGCATTTTCGCTAAAGTCATCTACGCTCCAATCAGGAAGATTATTGCGGAATCGAACATCAAATGGTTCATGTTGAGCAATCGGTGCAATAGTCCTCCCCAATTCGTCTGCAGAATTATTGGCTATAACCTCGGTTGGGGCAGTTGTTGCTACTGGAGTAATTTCTTGTTCAACCGTCGCTTGCTTGTTATTTGCAGAATTATAAGCGGCGACCATTTTGTCCAAAATATCTTGAGTTAATAATCCAGAATTGAAACCGATTTCTTGAGCGTATGAAAACACAGCATACGGGTCTTCAAGTTCTTGAACCGCTAGTTTCATTGATTTCAATAACATTATTTTACGGCTGGCCAAATGCTGCCAGATATCTACTGCATCACCACCCATAATGTCTAAGGTGACAGAGGATGCACATAAGCAGTGCGACGAAATTGTTACGATTTACATTATCAAAGAGTTAGTGGCTTTATTCATTTTCCCAATGAACTTCATTGCTAATACTTTCCTTTGAACCATGTGACTTTCCTTTTCCAGACCAAGTATCATCTTTCAATATACCTTTTTCTCTTGCATCCTCTTCACGTTTTGATCTTTCTTCCTCGAATAATATTTTTGCATCCTTCTCAGCAGTAGCTCTTGATTCTTCTTCTACTCTCGCGAGTTCTGCATTTTCCATTGCTTTATCCCAATATTTAATCGCGGTTAACAATGCGAAATGAACGAATGCAATTTTATTCTCGGCCCGATTCCCACCGATTTCAGTAATATCTGAATTGGCCCAACCATCCGATGCAATTCCCACATAAACTGTACCAATTTTTTTATTTGACCCGTCATTATTAGGTCCAGCAATTCCGGTGATTGAGATTGCAATACTTGCATTGGCATTAATGCGGGCGCCTTGAGCCATTTGAATTGCAACTTCAGCTGATACAGCCCCTCTCTTTTCCAAAGAACTCTCCTTTACACCGAGTTCCTTAATCTTGGCTTCATTAGAATATGTGACCCATGATTGCTGAAACCATTGACTTGCACCAGCAATATCTGTAAATGCACTTGCAAGCAATCCTCCAGTGCAGGATTCTGCCACTGTGATAGTGTGATTTCCTTCCTTAATACGGCGAACTAATCTCGCTGCCGTCGCTTGGACATCCTCATCCATATACGCGAGGCTAGTGGTGACTAGTTTTGAGGTTAGTGGCGATGCGGTTAGTTGAAAAGCCCCTTGCCACAGCCTCGGAATACGGGTTCGTGGTCTAGCTGGTTATGACAGCGCCTTTACACGGCGTTGATCGGGGGTTCGAATCCCCTCGAGCCCACTTTTGATGATTAGTTATTCACCAAAGGTAATTCTCTATTGAATCACTTTTTGTGTGAAAAACCTTAGAAATTCCTCTTATCTCTTTATCTTCATCAATTAATAGTAAATGAATCGCTCTATTGTGAATACCCGATAGATATTCACTTCCTCTATGATCTAGACCAATGAAAAATCCATCAAGTTCTGCAAACATCCAGACCGCTGTTGCATTCGGTAAATCTTCAGCATTAAGTAAAATCCAGCGATATTGGCGTAGAGATTGACGAAGTTGGTTAGGTGGAATGTCTTTGAATTCACTCAACCAAGCAAATTTAATAGAGTCCTTTTCACCCATAAAATCGCCTTCTTTTCATAATTTGTAGCGCAGTAGGGCAATAACTCCACCCATGCCTAGCAATTGTTGTCCGGAATCATGGTCGGTTGAACATTGAATAAGTTCTGCAGATATATCCGAAAGACCTCTGCACCAGACTGGCCATGTTTTACCAGCGATGGTATCTTCTTCGTTTCTAAGTAAATCTGCTGTGATGAGTAGGGTTTCTATCGCCCCTTCAGTTAGTGCTCTGTTCAATTGCTCTTTGCCATAGGCTACAGTGCCTGTTGTAGACAGTCTTGTCCATGCTTCTTCAAGCAGCATTATTTCCTTTGAGATTGCATGTTCTCCGAGTAAATCCTCAGCTAAACCTTCACTTAACACTTCATTGGCTGCTGAGCGCCCTCCCATTGAAGTGGCAACTAGTTTGATGAATCTGCTATGGCCGCTATCTCTTAGTTCTGGTAATAATAGATCTTTTGCATGGCCTGGCCCGCACAGTATCATTGGAATCTCATCATTCAGTTGAGCCGAAATGGCTGAAATAACACTTTTTCTAAAGGATGAAGCTACAGATGAAGTCGTCTTTAAATCACCGCGTTTCCCTCCGCCTCGCATAGTCCACATTGCGCTTTCTCTTAGTCCTCTACCGGTTATAAAATAGAGAATCATTTCATCATTCTCAACGACGAGAAGTGCAACCTGGGCCGCTTTACTGGCTTTTTCACTCTGTTTTAGCAATTCAACATCAGTGGCATCAAATGGGGTTAGAGACGTGATCTCAATCTCATCCATTATTTCAACAATATGAGTGTGGTGTAAACCAATATCAATCTTAGACTCCTCAATAATTCCATGGATTCTTAATGTGTCTGAAAATGTTTGATATTCCGAAGTTTCAATTCTCAATTTGATCCACATTTTTTTCCTTTCAGCAGATTTTGCTCGTCCACCAGTTTCTCCAGCAGTAGTTTGGTCTCTCCTCTCACCAAGCATTGCTATCGAAGTACCTTTGCGGGCTAATCTTGAAATTGACCACAAGTCGTCTTGAGATTCAATCCGAATTCTCCATAACATCGGTTGACGTTTGAGGATTTTCATTTAATTCACCCAAATACGCCGATTAAGTTGCCATTCTCATCCATGTCCATGTCGAGGGCAGCAGGGCGCTTAGGTAATCCCGGCATCGTCATCATATTTCCACAAATCGCAACGACAAAACCAGCTCCAGCATTCAAACGGAATTCTTTGATAGGTATAGTAAATCCAGAAGGTGAGCCAAGTAAATTAGGGTCGTGAGAGAACGAGTACTGAGTTTTCGCCATACAGACTGGTAGTGTGCCATATCCCCATTTTTCAATTTGGGCTAATTGTTTTGCAGCCGATATTTCAATTCTTACTCTATCTGCCTTGTAGATTCTAGTTGCTATCGAATCTATCTTTTCTCTAATAGTCGCATCTGGCATGAATAATGGAGTGAACGGCCTTCCAGCAGCAACATGGTCCTGAACTGCAGAGACGACAGCTCTTGCTAATTGTTCTCCTCCAGCTCCACCCTTTTCATGAACTTCACAGATTGTTACTTCAGTTGCTCCACTTGCCCTAGCAGCATCTCCCAATGCGGCAAGTTCCGCATCAGTATCAGTTGAAAAGCGATTGATTGAAACAACAACTGGCATACCAAAGCCAGCCATGTTTCTGATATGCCTATCGAGATTACCAGTTGC
>JAACCR010000142.1 GCA_009937205.1 Methanobacteriota archaeon
ATGGGAGTAACCGGGCGCCAAACTTGGTCAGCCGCGCCTCGTATTGCACAATACACCGTCAGCATAATGCATGCAGATGAGCAAGCTGGTGCAGCATGGGCTGGAGAAAGAGATAGATTGAGAGAGTTATTGGTTACTCGAAGAAATGTACTAAATGAATCCTGTTCAAAACTGGGAGTACCGCTTAACCCAACAATGGATGGATTCTTTGCATGGATAGAAAGCGATGACCCTGCCGCACTTGCAGAAGCATGTGCAGAACAGGATGTCTACCTAGTTCCACTTACTGGAGGAGTGCGCATTGGCCTATGTGCAGTTCCTCTTTCACAAATACCACGAGTTGCTGAGGCATTGGCCAATGCGCTGGCATAGAAGGAGGTGAATTGATGCGTAACCCCCGTGAAAACTTCATTCTTTCAGGTATTGTCTGTATTGTATTTGGAGCATTCTTTTCAGTGGCTGGAATATTCACTCTTGCAGGTACAATCGGTATTTGTGGAATTGTATTATTCATTATTGGGATGAGTACCAAAAGTGATTACAGCATGTCAAAGAAGGAAATCAGAGAATGGCTTCCCACTAGTGAAGGGATGCCGGAGGCTGGACGAGTAATGTACAGAGTTGACACTACGATTGATCAACCAATCACAACATCAATTCTTTGTGGTTCTTGTGCTCACATCGAAGTAGTTAACGGAAAAAGGCCTCAAACATATACATGCGTTTCATGCGAAAGATTCCTTTGGTTAGATGAAGAAGAATGAATTATAGATTCAATTGAAAACTTTGTAAACATCTTCAATTGGTGCAAAGTGTACTATCAACAACCGATTAATTGAAGGCGGTGGTTCAATTGCAAAAGTCATGGAAGGGCATGCGCTACTCAATCCCGAGCGTCGCATGTTAGGCGTCATCCAAGGTGATGTTGCTAAGAAATGGACTCTTGAAGAAATATTACAAGCATGTAATTGGCAAGACCAAGCGATTGCTGTTACTGCTGGACATGGGTTAACCAACAAGAAATTAGCTAAAACAAAAGAGACTTCTTCTATTCAGATTAGATTGGCTAACGAAGGCGCTAATGCAATCGGAAATGGATTGCTAGAAGCAAGATTGTGGAATTGGATATGTTCAACCGATGAAGCAACAATGCAGAATCTACAACAATCTTTTGAGCGCCATGAAGCAGGTCCTGGTATTGGTTTGTTGAAGCGATTGGGTGTTGGTCTTGAGGCTGGTAAGTTCGTCGTAACAGATGCGGATGTAGTCAATGCTGAAATTGCTAAGAGAAGCGAATTCATTGCAGGTCTTCCCGCTTTAGAACAAGACCTTGATACCGAGTTACTAGAGCACTTCAAGAGTCGCCGTAATCTAATTGAAAGTGTAATTACGACTTCAAGAATGTGGAATGTTACCACCGCTGGTAATGCAGTAAGTTCACAACAGTTACAAGAGAGTGAGATGGTTAGTGAAATAACTACAGAATTATTACAAAGTGAAAATTGGCGTGATGCTGATTATCGTTCCTTTGATGTAACATTACCATCCTCTACGCCGCTAAGTGGCCGTAGTCATCCAATGCAAGCTCTTATTGAGCGCATTCGAGCCACCTTCTTAGAGATGGGCTTCTCAGAAATTGTTGATGATTACGTACAGACTGCAGGGTGGAATATGGATGCATTATTTATTCCTCAAGACCACCCAGCAAGAGAGATGCAAGATACATTTTACTTAGACAATCCAGCAGAGATGGACATTCCTCAAAATATTCTTGATGCTTGGCAGGAGATACACCTCAATGGAGGAGATACTGGTTCAACAGGCTGGGGAGGGAGTTACTCCAATGAAATCAGTAAGCGTGGATTATTGAGAACTCACACAACAGTCAATACAATTCAGTATCTTTCACGTAATCCAGACAAAGCGTGTCGCGTTTTCGCAGTTGATAGAGTATTTCGCAAGGAAGCAATAGACAGAACTCACCTACCTGAGTTTCACCAAATAGAGGGGATCATAATGGAAGAAGGAGCAAATCTGCAAATGTTGGTCACCACTCTCAAAACATTCTATGCCAAGATGGGTTGTCCTGAAGTGAGAGTTCGCCCTGCTTATTTCCCATATACTGAACCAAGTCTTGAAGTTGAGGTCAAATGGAAAGGAAAGTGGCTAGAACTGGGTGGAGCAGGTATATTCCGTCCAGAGGTTACTGAGCCATTAGGAATTACAACCCCAGTACTAGCTTGGGGAATGGGATTAGAACGATTAGCAATGTTAGTTCTAGGACTAGATGATATTCGTCAATTATATATTTCAGATTTAGAATGGCTAAGGAATCAACCTGTTCTGTGAGTTAATTAATACTCAACTGTATATGTTCTTATAATAAGCGCCTCTATAAGCGTTTATTGATTTAGTTCTTTATATACTATTGAATGCATTTATTTATACCTAAGAAGGTACAAAAGGAGGCACTAATATGAATGACAAAATAAGAGAATACGAAGTAAACGGGAACCAGAAATTGACACTACCATTGTTGTCAATACAGCAAATGGAAATAGCGACAGATGATCAAGCGGTTGAATATGTGAAAGAGGTAATTCATCATGAGCACTCATATGGATATCCATTAATTGAAATGTACAAAAAGAATGGAATAATCTTACACCCAATAGATGCCACCAATGCGCATGTGCTATTGGTAATTAACAAGAGTTCCGTTTTGGGTACGCTTGCGATTTTCAATCACGTATACAATCGCATTGGTTATAATTTGATTATCGATGGATCAACCGTACTTCGTTCGCCATTTACTAATCCTTTAGATAACCCAGATGAGGAGATGCCCGAGCAATTACAACCTCAAGTTGAATTAATGGATAATAGTTCTAATGATGACTTTCCGCAAAGTGTTAATTCTAAACAAATCAAAACCAATGTTGTAGGCATGGAGGTGGCTTGAATGTGGCTATATGTATCAGGTGGCTTCTTGTCAATAGTCGCACATCGAGATAAACCAGAGCACTTGCTCGTTCGTGCGCGTCATCCAGACCATATCGGTGAACTCTTTCCTGATGCTGATATAACTATCATGCCATCTGCAGACTACCCATTCCGTGTTGTTTTGAACCGAATGATAGTTCAACGCGCAGTTGGACGATATGTCATGCAAATGGATTATGATAATTTCAAGAACAGTGTTACTGATGATGGATATCACGATGCATGTGTTTCAGTATGGAATACTATGTTCCTATACGGTGAGAATCATCGACAAGGAGGACTTTAATGCGTAATAGTACAACTCATCCACTAAGAGTAAATTGGATACCAATAGAAGGTGATAATGGTAGAATTGGAATAACTCTCTGCCCTGGTAAGTATCAGCCTGTGTCATGGACTGGTGGCTGGGATCGGCAACTTTCTATTGATGTTGCAACTCTGGTAGAATTGAAAACTGATCGTCTTATTAGTCTAATAACAGATGAAGATATGGAACTGTTACGCGTAACTGAACTTCCTC
>JAACCR010000143.1 GCA_009937205.1 Methanobacteriota archaeon
ATATATCGGTAAAGCAAAATTCCTGAAAAATAATTATCATGGACAGAGAGCAAATCTGACCGATGAATTTACTTTGGAAAGAATTGGTGATAACCATCCTTCTTCTGGACAAATATATGCTGCGGATAGAGAATCATCGCCGGCCCTTCCTTTCCTAGAAAGACCGGTCACAATCATGTACCCATATGAAAGACTTGAGGATATGGAGCCTTGGCTTTTCGTCCCAGGAAACTACAATGGAAGAATAGGAATTGTTTGGGAAACTTGTACTGCATGTAAGGCATGTGTGAAAGCTTGCCCTAATGATTGCCTCCACATGACTTCAGAAACTAGGGTCAATGTCCTTGATACAACCGATGAAGGCGATGAATGGCATGGACTTGGTAGTGAATTAGAATCTGGCGGTTTAGCTGCTCGAAGAAAAGAAACCTTTGATGAAATCGAAGACTTTGATTTAATGCATGAACATACTGCACCTCCACAACAATATGATTTCGCAGAGGTCATTGATATTAGTGGTGACAAAGCAACAGTCCGATGGCAAGATGGTTCTGGTATTGAGTCTGTAGAAATGTCCTCTCTAAAGCCAGCGGAAGTGGATATTGTTTCAGGGCGAATAGATATTGGAAGATGTATGTTCTGTGGTTTGTGTGCAGAAGCATGTCCTTTCGAGTCATTCTTCATGTCAAATGAATATGATGGGATGTCAGGATATACTAGAGAAGATCTTTGGTTTGACGCGGATCGAACTAGATTACTTCCAGTTGTACATCAAGAAAGAGTAGATATGGAATTAGCTAAGAGGGCTCAGAAAGAGAAAGCTAAGCGTAAGAAGAAAGCAGCTAAAGCGGCTGCAGCTGCTAAATCGGAGGCATGATTTTTATGGCAATAGATTTTGAAGCAATTGTTTTTGTAATTCTTTCCGCTGCTGCAATTATTGGGGCTCTTGGGTGTGTTTATGCTAGAAGAGTAGCTCATTCACTCCTCTCACTTATGCTTACATTTTTGGCAGTTGCTGGAGTCATGGTAATGGCATCAGCAGAAATGCTAGCAGCAATACAAATTTTAGTTTATCTTGGTTCTGTAATGCTTGTAGTTCAATTCGGTGTAATGCTTACCCGTCGTCAAATTCAAGAAGGTGATATTCAATGAAAGCACTTTCGGCGTTAACAAAAATAGGGTTATTTTCCTTTATTTTAGTAATGTTAAACGAAGTAATGTCACATTCAATGTGGGGAGTATCGTCATCTACTCCGCCTACAACAATTGATTTCGCACTTTCACTATACGGTGAAGAGTGGGCTATTGCAACCGTGATTCTGGGTGCTTTGTTAGCCATGGCAATGGTAGGGGCTTCTTACCTTGTCCGCGATGAAAGACTAATCAATCTGATTTGGGATATGGGGGGCGAAGAGTCATGATAGACCCAAGTTGGATTTCTGGACTTGGAGTGATCCTGTTTGGAATAGGTCTTTTAGGCGCTTTTACAAGAAAAAACGCCATTATTGTTTTGATGTGCATAGAAGTAATGTTGAATGCTGCAAACCTAAACTTTGTAGCTGGGGCGTCACATTATGGAGACGTTGATGGCTGGGTTTTCACTGCTATAGCAATAGCAATTGCAGCTGCAGAAGTTGCAATTGGTTTAGCGATTTTACTTTCCTTATACAGTACGCAGGAGACCATCTCTCTTGATGAAGCTAATATTTTGAGGAACTGAGGTGATTTTGATGGGTGAAACAAAAAATGAGTATCGTCTTCTTCTACCGCTATTGCCGTTTTTAGCCATAGTTCCTTACTTGGCTTTACAAGGTGAAAATACTTCTACGGATTTTGCTTGGATGATAGTAGTAGCTCCATTCATCGCTTACCCGATTATTCTTATTACAGGGCAAGTGTATAATAAAAATGAAACCTGGAAAAATACATTTAAGGAAGGGGGAATTTTAGGATTAGCAGCGCTTCTAGTATCTTTATCTACTACTATTTGGATTATCTACGATTATCTATTAGGTAGCGCAAATATTCAAAATAATGATGTTACAAGTTGGTTAGAGTGGATATCTTTTGATATTCTTCAATCAGATTACACAATGGCACAGAATCGAGTACTTGGTGTAGGTGTTTGGGTCGACTCTCTGACATTGATGCTTCTATTTGTAGCGACATTCTTGTGCTTCTTGATTTGTTGGTTCGCTATCGGCTACATGACTACAGATCCAATAAATGAGGATAGTAATCATCGTTTCTTTGCTGAGTTCGTTCTGTTCAGTCTGGG
>JAACCR010000144.1 GCA_009937205.1 Methanobacteriota archaeon
GCGAAAGTATCACCACACCCAGTGGGATCGACGATGTCCATTACTGGATATGCAGGCATCGAAATTAGACCATCAGGATGTAAGGCCAAAACTCCATGTTCACCTCTCTTAACAACCAGTATTGCACCATTAGTCATTTCCTGCACTTTGTGGGATGCCCTTACCAGATTATCATCATCAGCGAGCATTCTAACTTCACCGTCGTTGAGAACTACCAAGTCAACTTGCTTAATGACTTCCAATAATCCATCTCTAGCTATCTCAATCCATAGATTCATTGAATCCAATATTGAGATTCTAGTTGGTTTTGATTGTTGAATGGCCGCCATTTGTAGTGCTGGATGCAAATTGGCACAAAACAGCACCTTTGGTGAGCGATAATCTTCAGGTATTTTTGGTTGGAAATGTTCAAAGACATTCAAATGAGTTTCATGAGTTTCAGCTTGTGACATATCTCCATGATAGGAACCCTTCCACCGGAAAGTTCCACCATCTGCGGTTTCTATTCCCCTAATGTCAAGGCCTGCCCCGACTAATTTTTCGGTGTCAGCGGGGAGAAAATCATCACCAACAACTCCTACAAGAGCAACGGTTCCACCGTTCAATCTCTTAGCATGAAATGAAGACGAAAAGCCTCCATATGTTGCAGAACCTCCTAATTCGTCATCGGATTGACCACTTGGAGTTGACAGCGAATCATAGGCGATACTGCCAACGATTACTACATCCATGACTGTGGCTAATTATCAATGGTTTATGGAACTGACGACGCAGTAGCAGTTACATTGCTGAAGCGCAAGAGAATGATAAGTAACAAATGTTTGCAAATTATTCTTTGTTATCGAGCATGTGTTGGCGAATAGCCAATGCAGCATCATATTCAATTTGTTCTTCATCATTTTCAACAACAAATTGTGGGATTGGGATTGGACGCATCATCGAATCAATCGCTACGAAGAAAAAATATCCTTCACAAATCTTCTTCTTTTTCCAATCGGATTTGTTCAAAGTAAATGCGGTTACCTTAGTGCATGCTGTGTGGAAACTTGTAAACACTACCTGTCCAGTAACCTCTAGAAGATCTCCTTGATGCGCAGGAGCGATGAATTTCAGAGTATCTATTGAAATGGTTACAAATTCTCGGTGAGCAAATTTAGCACAAGCGATTCCTCCGGCCTTATCCATCAAAGACAAAAGACGGCCACCGAATAGGGTATTGTATGAGTTTGTATCTTGGGGAAATACTTCTTCAATTAGGGTGACAGGTTCCTTCGTATATGGCTCCATAGTCATTGGGATATCTTTCTCCTTCAAGAAGCCATGTAACAAAGCAATGGGTAAGGGGTGGTTTGATGACACCCTTGCGCGTCGACGGGTCATGAGCGGTGACAAAGTCTGCATAGGCTTGGTGTCTGGTGGCATTGATTCACCGGTGGCTGTTGCTCGTATGCTGATAAATGGATGGAAAGTGCACCCCTTGCATTGTAGTCAAGAGGAGATAACAGGTCCTGCAGCTGAACTGAAAACGATTGCACTATTACGCCATTTTTTACAGATGGAAGGCCCTATCGGTGATGCAGCGAGAGAGAATTTATCTCGGAAATTAATTGTAGTGCCAGTCGCTGATCAATTATCCCTATTTACTGAGGAATGGAATCATACAGAGTATTTTATTCATATGAAGAGGATGTTTAACAAGTTAGCGGATAGGGCGGCGCTTGAGATTCCAGCAACTCATGTATTAACCGGTGAAAACTTAGGTCAAGTTTCAAGCCAAACATTGGGTAATTTAGGCGCTATCGAGGAGGCTACTAAGTTGCATCCACTTCGCCCATTATTGGGTTTTGACAAAACTACAATCATGCATATCGCTGCGGAAATAGGAACTTTTGACATAAGTAAAGGGCCTGAAATTTGTGATGCTTTAGGGCCAAACCACCCCACTACTGTGGGGAATAAAGAATGGTTGGAAAAGAGCGAAGAGCGGGTCGGTGGTATCGATAATATTTGTGATGCAGCTTGGAAACTAAGGGCATATGTTGATTTGTGATTTTTATTACACGCCACAATTTAAAAAAACGCTAAATCTAGTGAAAATCAATGTTTTTAACCCTCCATAGGAGGGTGACAGTGAAAATCTCTAATTGACAATGATGCGACTAGGTTTTAGGTGGTTTCTACTTCGCAAGGGACAGCAGGTGATTTTATGACACAACAGAATAGAAAAATTAGTACATCAATGTTCTTGGTAGCATTGATGTTATTCGCACCACTAGCGGCATCATCAACAGTAACTACATTCGCAAATGGCGATTCAGAAGTAGATGTTGAATTAAGAGATGGTTCGGAATATTTGAACCTAGTTGACGGAATCGTTGACATACCTGCGGGGGAGACTGTAACTGGGGCATCTTTGAAGATTGCAACCAATATGATTGAACATTCATCTCAGGCTAGAATTGATGTTGATACAATTCCACGTGTTTGGAATCCTGCCTACAATAATCAACTGACAATCTTCTCCAATATTGATGATTTCCAAATTGAAGATGGTTCTCAAGCAACACCTGTTAGCTTGAAGTCCGACGGATTCCTGACGGACTTTGAAGGTACAGAAGCCGGATTCATGGACGTGACTATGCCGCCACCACAAAGTGGAATTGGTTGGGAACATGGTTCATTATTCGGTGGTACGATTACAAATTCTGATTGTGCATCAGGGGATGACTGCTGGGGCACAAATGTTTATGACGATAATTACACCGATGACAATGGTGCTCAAGCATTTAAGCTAAATATGAACTCTGCTGAAATATTCGTCAACCCTCAGTTGAAAACTCACACTGCACACTTCGCATCATGGCACAACCTGGAATACTTTGGAAACTCAGGACCAACGGTTCAAAAGAGAATGATGGACTGCGCATATGTGGAGATTCGTTCATCTTTAACAGGTAATTTCGACCCAATCTCCTCTGCAGGTTTTGATTTTATTCCAATAGATATTGCGAACTCTAGTGGAATCAGTTATTCCAATGGATACTGGCAAAAGAGTAATTCCGGTGCAAATAACAAGATCTCATACCAATGTGGTGGAATTGATGACACAGAGTATGGTCTTGCGGGTAAATCTACATCTGCATCTAATCCAAATGGATGGGCTGATATAGCCTTAGATTTGAAAGACTATGTTGGAAAATACATTCAACTTCGTTTCGTAATGGAGCATCAAGGATACAA
>JAACCR010000031.1 GCA_009937205.1 Methanobacteriota archaeon
CGCTGAAGTTCAACCTCAACGTCAATTGGCTTGGGTAATCAAGGAATTGCATGGAAGATTGAATCCTGATGGATTAACTATTCCACTTTTAGGTACAGAACTAAATCAAATTAATTTACATGTATTAAGAACAGACGCCCGGGCAACTGTGAAACTGACTATTACTGAAGAAAAAAACTCTACCTTTGAGCGATTAATGCCACTGCCTGAAGAAGCAACAGGTGACATTAATGCACATTTTGTTAATGGTAGATTGCATCTTAGATGGTGAAATGCAACGTTCTCTAAGAGCAAAATTTTGCAATATTATTACGCTATTAGAGTTTTTACTACACGAACAAATAACGTAATCCAAATTCTCTAGCTAAACTTTCCTCCATAGCAAAGAACTCAGGACTGTGGGGCTCAAGGATATGAGGATGTTTGATTCTCATATACACGTGCACGAATTCATGTAATACGGCAAGAAAGAAAAAGCGCTCTTTCCATGAACGGAAAACACGCCATTTGGGATGGAGAGGAACAAATATTTCTTTAGAAAAAGCAACGAAAGATTTCTCATCTTCTCTCCAAGCACAAGCCACTGCCTTTGGACATTCTGACCATTCCCTAATCCATTTTTTGAACGAACCAATACCGTAATTGGTTCAAGATTAAAGCGTTGCGACAATGTAGATAAAAAGTGTTCAATTTCAAAATCAGTGGAGATCGTTGGCCATTTCTCACAATCAATATCAAAAACTGGTTTAAATGATAATTTCCGCACATCACCACCCCTCTGGAGTCCATTTACGAGATGATTTTAGGGCACTCATACAATTGATTGCTGCTTCTCTTGATGGAGATTCTTTGTCGCTCTCAAATGGCGCATCCCAATAGCGCCAAAAGATGTACTTAGACCAAGATTTGTCCAAGTTCTCACTATGCTTACTATTGCGGAAAGGACCGGGAAAAATAAGTATGCCCGCTAGGTGACGTTTATTCTTCATGCATTCTTCGATTATATCTCCTGGAACCCCCAATACCGAAGCGAGAATGGTGATACATTGATTTATTTTCGGATCGATTTTAGCGGCGTCCGCAATTAAAAAACACCCTCTTGAGCCAAATGCACGATAATAGCAATCCTGCATAATCCCTGGAATTTCTTCACTTATTGCGATGAAAATTGTGTAGTATGTTCTGATTGATGCTGGCATAAGTTTCTTTGGCATACTGACCATAATCGCAGGGCGACCTTCTGGACTTTTTTCCCTAGATCTTTTTGGTCTACGACGATGGTAAATACCAGGTTCGCTGTAAATCCCGATACCAAGAAGAGTGTTTCGTAGTTCATCTACTGCCCGAAGAAATTC
Source organism: Methanobacteriota archaeon (assembly GCA_009937205.1). Classification (GTDB taxonomy): domain Archaea; phylum Thermoplasmatota; class Poseidoniia; order Poseidoniales; family Poseidoniaceae; genus MGIIa-L1. The sequence goes on from JAACCR010000031.1 coordinate 1,356, forward strand.
TGTTTCACCTGATTCCTCGTTCATTTCAATATTGAAGTACCATCCATCTCTTACCCCAGATAAGATTGAGTTAATTACATCTACAGCAGCTTCATTCATACCCCATCCTGTTTCTGAATCATAGTTTAGTTTAGCATCTTCTAATGTTTCATATTTATCTTCTATTTTCTGCATAATATAACTCCCTGTTTATTGAAGATATCCCCCAATACTTCACTTTCTATAAGTGACTTTACCCATATAAACTTAACTATTAAATTAGGAAAAATTTAGCCTCACAGTAAGCCATTTACGCATATTTTGTTTTTGGGCAAAAGTATTGCGCCGAACGAGGTTATGATGCGATAAAGGGCTGATTTTGTTTAAACATTAATCTTGGTTGGCAACTTCAGCATCTATCTGCTCTTGCATCTCAGCTAACTTTTCATTTGAAACGTAAACGATGGAGTCATCATTCTCAAGAAAGGCTTTGAAAGTCGAAAGTATCTTTGGGGGAAAATTATCGGACACTGAACGTATCTCTGAATTACTCCAACTTATCACTAAACGATGTTGATCCATTGTACAGCAAATTTGCGTCTCAGAGTTTTCAAATAATTCCTCTAATGCTGCTGGATGTTGTGGATGACCGTCATCTTGTAGGACTTCTAAATCCAGTTCTTCATTCCCCACGTACTCTGAATCAACTGAAAATTCAAATCCTAAATCCAATAAATAATCAGTTGCTTCAATTCCAATACAGTCTTCTGGTGAGAACATAATCTTGTAGAATTATTACGCTATATAAACCTGAATAACTGCATGAGATTCAAAGTTAAGATCACTCTAGACCTCCAGAGACAAGGCCCAAAACCGATCACTGCAATGTGAACCTCTTATGCAAAGGATTGATCAAGTTCTTGGCGTAATCGCTTGCAATTGTGATATCTCAGCACTCATGCGATTCAATGCTTGAACTGCAGCTTCTTGGTGCACTCCACCCATCTCTTCACGACTGTATCTTGCCATCTCGAAGGTGTTGTCGATAGCAACGAGTGCATCATTGGAAATACCAGGCATAGCTTGACGAATAGCAACTTCGAACTCACGAACTGTTTCAAAGTCACGTCGCAAGAAGTCTCTCTGTTGTAGCAGGGAACACAAATCTTGGTAACAGTTGAAAATCGCTTCTCTAATCGAGTCACCTGCTGCCAATAATTCAGCGGTATATGCGAAGATTTCAGCAGCATCTGCCATTAGTTCAGCAG
>JAACCR010000032.1 GCA_009937205.1 Methanobacteriota archaeon
AGTGTCAGCTTTGAATACAAGATATATCATGATAAGCAGTCCAACGAAGACGTGCAATCCGTGTGCTCCAGTTGCGATATAGAATATCGAACCAGCTTGAGATGTACTTACAGTAAATCCTTCAGCAACCAAGTGAGACCACTCAACTAATTTCAATACGATGAACAGTGAACCTAGCATTAGAGTCGCGAATAAGAAGTTTCTAACAGTTTTCTTTTGGTCAGGGAAAACAACTTTCATTATTGGTTGTGGAATAAACTTGGTAATGAAATTATCAGGGCGACTCCAATCATGTGCCTTTGCAGTCTTTAGAGCGATGACAATAGTGTAAGACGAGATAATTAGAGCAAATGTATTGATTCCTCCCGGAAGCATAGTCCAGAAGTCTCCAGTACCAGTTGCACCACCTGGCCTCAAATAATCAGAAGCGGTCAAGATATCATAGCCAGTAGCATCAGAAGCGCACATATCATTGTCCCATGCCCACTTTGTACACCATCCAGTACGCATACGTAGGTATGATGAGAAGAAAGTTGCGAAAATCATTATTTCAGACATAATGAAGACCCAAATTCCAGCCTTACGAATGTGCTCACCTTCAAACGGAGCAGAAGTAGCAATTTGTTCTCCATATCCATTGAATGGCAAATCCTCTTTCCACCAATTTCCTACGCCTATGATGATAATTAGTAGTCCGGTTACGGCAATTAACATTTCACTAATTACTGCATCAGTTCCTGTTAGCAGTTCGGTTATAGTATTTGAAAAACCAGGGAATCCAATCATGAATAGCATGATACCAAAAGTGAAAATAATTGGTGAAGCAGAGCCATGATGTTCATGTTCATCATCACTATGTTCAGCATCTGCTTGTAGTGAATTAATCAAACCACCAATTCCAATAAATGAGGCGAAAATAATACTCATTACCAATATCGTATTTCCGGAGACCTTCCAATTAAGGTAAGATAAATGCGCATCCACTTCATGATGGTGCGCCTTTTCCATTTCTAAGTATAATTCGTCGTAGTGATCACCTTCAACAGAATTCCCAGCAGCAACAGATTCCTTGTAATCATCTTCAGCGTGATGGTAGTGATCAACCGCATCCATGTACTCGTCATGAGCAGGTCCAGCCAGAGCAACACCTAGAATACTGAAAGCAATAATTCCAAAAGTAAGGAACCCTCCAGCAAATAGTAAAGCGCGCACCCAAATTGAATTTTCAATATCTGCTCCGTGGCCGCTCATACATCCACCTCCTTTTTCTTAGCAGTCCACAACTTATCGCCGAGACTGGTTTCTGAATGGTGCCCGAATTCGATGTTCATATCCCCCTGAATCGGGTTAATGTCGAATGAAGGTGTAGGTGGAGGGGAGGTAGTTGACCATTCGAGTGACCATCCGCCCCATGGATCTTTTCCACAAGGTTCTCCATGTCGAGAAGAGCGAATTAAATTCCATACTAGAATTAATTGGCTTAGTCCAAAGATTATCGCAAAGATGGATATTACCATGTTGTATTCGGCAAAGCCACTCTCCATGGTATAGGAGTGAGTTCTACGTGGCATCCCCATTATTCCAAGTGCGTGCATTGGCCAAAATGTAGCGTTATATGAGATGAATCCAATGAGGAAGTGCCACATTCCAAGAGTCTCGTCCAACTTCTTGCCAGTGACCTTAGGGAACCAATAGTATAATCCTGAAAAGAGTGCGAAGACAGTACCGCCGATGAACACATAATGGAAGTGAGCAACTACGTAGTAAGAGTCGTGGAAGTGAGTATCAAGTCCTGAAACAGGTAAGAACATACCAGAAATTCCACCGAGAGTGAATGTGATTAGGAATCCGAGAGACCACAATGTGTGAGCTTTCATTACCAATGAACCACCCCATAGCGTTGCTAACCAATTGAATATCTTAGCACCGGTAGGAATTGCAACAGCCATTGTTGTAATCATGAAAATACCTCGCCACATCGGGTCCATACCTGATGTTAGCATGTGGTGCCCCCATACAATGAAACCAACGACACCGATTCCAGCCATTGCGATGACCATTGATTTGTAGCCGAAAATAGAACGTCTTGCCGAAGTTGCTAAAACTTCAGAAACAATTCCGAAAGCAGGCACTATGACAACGTAAACCTCGGGGTGTCCGAAGAACCAGAACAGGTGCTGGAATAGTAGTGGGTCTCCACCACTGGTGAAGAATACAGTTCCAATAGTGTGGTCGAACAATAAGAAGAACACTCCGATAATGAATGCTGGAAGTGACATATATAGCATGAACACAGATACGAATACCGACCATGTAAACAATGGCATCTTCATCCAATCAACACCCTTTGCTCGCATAGTGAATACGGTTGTGATAAAGTTAACACCACTGAGGGTTGAAGAAGCACCGAGCATAGCCATACCGGAGATGAAAGCAGTAGTTCCAACACTTGACCCATACTGTGACATAGATTCTCCAAGAGCTCCAGCAGTCAAAGAGGAATATGGTGGATACATTACCCATGTGATATCGGCAGCATCACCAGTCCAAATACCAGTGTAAATTAGCGGTGTAGAGAATACGAGTAACCACAATCCCATTGCATTGATTCTTGGGAATGCCAAATCCTTAGCTCCAATTTGTAGGGGCAAGACATAATTCATGAATCCAGCAATCATAGGCATAGCCGCTAAGAAAATCATCGTTGTACCATGTAAAGTAAAGAATGAATTGTATTCTGATTCCGTCAAGAAATTGTTTTCTGGCAAAGCCAATTGAATACGGAATAGAAGTGCTAGCACTCCTCCAACAAGGAAGAATGTGAAACCAAACAAGAAGTATAGAATTCCAACTTCTTTGTGATCTGTTGTTGTTAGCCATGGTTTGATGTAAGCAAAGAATCGATTAACGCTGAAAGTTTCAGGAGAACGATTGTAGAAGACCCACATCAATCCAACGAGGACTAGACCTAATGAAAGTCCAATAGAAGTGATTAGGACTACTAAAGAACGTGCTGCAGGTGCTAATGCGCCAGCATCAATACCCATACTCGTCAGGGTGAATTCATTCCATTCATCGCCACCAGAGCCGTCTCCTCCATTAACTGCGTTTCCATAAATTACGAAATCAACTACAGCCTCTGAATCAGCAGGAGCCATCCACACAAATTCCCATTGGCGAACAGTATTTGCCTCGTCTGTATGAGTTAGTGCTCCATCCATTTCATGCGATAAGGTCGCATCTATTGAAGAAACAGTTCCCCCATTAGAGATTATTCTAAAGCCGCCCATTCTGCCGTTATCATCCGTAGCTCTTGCCAAATCATCATTGACAACAGTTACAGTAAATGAATAAGTTTCACTTGCATTGAATATATTTGGGAGTCCATCAACCAAAACCTGTGTGCTTGAAGAAGGACCTCCGTGACAAGTACATCCTGTATCAGCTTGACTTCCGATTCCACCCGGCATTGCGGTATAGGATGGTATTGCAACCAATGAAACCATTACCAAGCCAAGTAGTAATATTGCTCTTGTTCGCATCAATACTCGCCTCCGCTTGAACCTTCAGAGTCTGAAGTCAGTTGTATTCCAACATCCTCGTCACATGTTTCTCCATCTCTAGCAACGATGTCAATATAGCCTCGCATTTTAGCGTGATTTAAACCACAATATTCTGCGCATCTAATATTAAATGTCCCAATTCTGTCAGGTTCGAAAGTCATAACAGTTCCACCTTCTAGACCAGGTACAAGATCTTCTTTGACACCCCATTCATTAAGCCAGAAAGAGTGTTGAACTCCAGCATATACTGTATTTGAATCGTCATGAGGCTTTGAGAATAACGTTAGAACAATATCTTCATCACATGGAACAACCAAATGTTCACTAGCAGCGGTTGAAAGTTGATGGCCGACAGGTAAATGCTCCCATGTGTGAAGCAGATTTCCATCAGCATCGGTTACTTTGACACTCTGGTAAACAAAATAATTACTTGCAAGGGCAATGCTAGTAGAATTCGATTCTAGATCAATTGCATAATCGGTTGCTTCTCCATCTTGAACGACAGTGGCATTAACCGCTGAAGATCCTAAAGTATTGATGGTAAGAGTGGTAGAACCGTCTTGCCATACAACGTTAACATAGGTTACTCTTGGGTCATCTTCCCAAGTCAATTCCTCAACATAATTGAATTCCCAAAACCATTGTTTGCCAACAATATCAATATCAAATGAGTCTTCATCAGCAGGGATATTCCAAACGGTATTGCTAGAAGATGTTGCGAGTACAGTCAGCCAAACAATAAGTATTGTTGGAACTACATAAAATGCGATTTCTAGGCGAGTATTGTGCCTGTCGACCGGAAACGCTCCAACTTCAATATGGTCGGGATTAAATTCCTCCGAACCGGGTTTAGCACGGTAGCGTAAAATAGAGTAAAATAATACACCAAAGGTGATTATTCCTACGATGTCTGACCAAAACATGAACTTGTCATATAGCACGGAGAAAACAGTGTCTTCAGCAATCATTGTACCACCTTGTTCCAACCCCCGCGTAGGTCTAACTTAAGCATTTGTTGAGGTCAACATAAAACTATATTAATTTCCATTGCCAATTAATTGCCCATAGCACCATTTTATTCATGATTTTGCAAACGATTTTAGTAAAAGAGTACGCGCGAATAAAACCTCGCCGAATTGAATAATAATCGGGAGTATTATCGGGCAAATAATCTTCATAACAAGGGTTCTTTGACTAGTATATCTGCGCAATGTGTGATGGAGTTATCCGGATGTGTTCAAACCACCCTCGACGGGCGGGTTTTACTGGATATTGAAGTTCAACCAGGGTCCAGTCGGCAAGGGATTGTAGGAATAAATAAATGGCGTTCCAAACTAACAGTTGCAGTCAAAGCAGAAGCCCAAAAAGGTAAGGCAAATGAAGCACTTTTGCATGTTTTGGCCAAATCACTATCATTGACAAAAGCAGATTTGGAAATAGTATCTGGACAAATATCTCGCTCCAAGAGAGTCAGTGTCAAATCCATTACTATAAGCGATTTATTGGTACGATTGGATGATGCCTTAACACAACAAGGTGAATAGTATGGCCGATGTTCAATTACGATTCAATTTAGCAGCACAAGCCCTGACAAGGTTATTAGAAGAAAATTCACTCGGAATACCAATAATAGTTGAAGGTAAAAAAGACATAAAAGCGTTGAGAGAACTTGGCTTCACTGGCACTATTGAACAATTGAACAGAGGATGGGATTTAGACCGTTTTTGTACCTATTTATTAGAGACTTATGGCACGAGAAGTAGTGAAGGTGGTGCAGTACTTGAATTATTGATGGATTGGGATCGAACCGGTACATCATTGCAAAAAAAATTGTTTGTAAAATTACAATCTTTAGATGTAAAAGTTAGTCAAGAAGCTAGAAAGGTTCTCTCGCGAGCACTCAAGCCTGAAACTAGATACGTTGAATCGTTAAATTCAATCGGACTTGAAGAATTTATTCAGTAGCGGGCTTTGGTAAGCCATCTTCCTTGACAGTGTTTAGAACTACGTGAGTGAAAGATCTTGCTACTCCATCTAGTGTAAAAACCGTCTTGGTAAGGTCATCCAAATCAGCACGATTCTTTACTCTCGCCAAGACCATGGAATCCCAATCGCCTGTTACATCATATACTGCAAAGACTCTCGGGTCTGAAGAAATTACTTTCTGAACAGAAATCATCTTTCCCTTTTCTATTCTTAAACCGGCCATTATAGTCATACTCCAGCCAACCATTTCGGGGTCTAGGACAACTGAATATCCCTTTATTACTCCATTCTTTTCAAGTCTCTTCAATCGGTTTGTGATAGTGCCTTGTGCAACCCCGACCGTCCTTGCTAATTCCCTTTGAGAGGCTCGAGCATCTTGTAATAATTCAGCAATTATTGCTCTGTCGGTATCATCAAGTTCCATTTGGCTCACAACCCCTCGCTCATTTCTCATTGTCTTCAACACTTTGCAATTGATTTTCTTGTTCCCGTTGTGGTGGTGAAAGTCGTAAATGTTGCGTCCAACCACCCAATTCCTCAATCAGCATCGTCAAAGAAAAACTCAAATCTTCTGGATGTTCTTGCTTGAATGAGATATTGAGGTCATATTTACTATTTTCTTTAATTTCTAACTGCTTAAATCCACCACGACTTTTCCATGGTTGTTCAATCTCAAGTTTAGTAACCGAGACCTTTTGATTTCCTGCTTCTATTGAAACCATTATTACAGGGTTAGAAGTTTTCTTCCAACCAACATTTATTTTGGGCATCCCTTTTTCTCTAATGGAGGCATTGGAATATACGATAAATGCGATGGCCGTAGTAAAAATGATCAGCATAATCGGCATTAAGAACTTAGACGATTGTGGATTTGACCATTGGTTCGGAAGTGGAGAGTTATACAATGCAAGAAGGCCAGTAGAATCCTCATCTCCTTCCACGCTGCCAATGAATACCAAAGTCAAATGCCATCCCAATGGTTTTTCTTCTAAATCAATACCTGCAGCGATCAAATGTTCCTTTGGCATTATCCAAGTCGTATTGGTGATATTATTTGCTTCAACAGAAAAACCGACTTCCGGCTTCATATCCCTTATCAAATTCTTAATCTGCCTTCCATGGATATCCTCTGCATTGTCTTCGCTGAGGAAAATGTATAGCATTGTATCATCGCTCAAATTGACTAATGGTTCGAATTCGGCTTCAATCTTGACTTCATATTCACCTTGTTTATTTGTTGTTAAAATTATATCTCCAGACAATTCAATAACAACTTCTTGAACAGAAAAATCACTTGCTCGCTGTATTGCTTCATCAATATCTTGAAATTGCTCAATATTAGAATTCAATACATATTGAGCCTGTTGTTGAGATTGTTGTTGCATTCCAAGTTGCCCTGCTCTTGCTTTTGCATCATCATCGGGCCAATCAGAACCGGTCTCATCAGACCATTTCCACCAACTTAGAGGAAGGACATCATCTCTGGCCTGATATTTCCTCCATAGATCTTGTTGTTGATCATCGTCTGCATTAGGAGTGTCTTCAATAAATTGTTCTACTAATACGATGTTCTTGGAAAGAGGAGAAGGGATTGCAGCCGAGGCAAAAACAACTTCTTCAGGCTCGCTTTGAGCCGAAACAGATAATGTCAACACCGGAGCTAATAGGAACATCGAACAAACTAATGCAATTAGCACTGAATGATAATATTCCTTAGTATTGGATATCATCATAGTTAGTCCTCATTCTTCCTCTTCCTCAAAAATGAAAGGTAAACCTAATTTCATTCGTAAAATATCTTTGCCGGTGTCGTCTATCATCATGGTAATCCTTGCACCAGACCATGCTGAAACAACATGTTCAACTTCATCAATTACACACCCAAATAGTAGAGGTCCTGGTTCAGGGGCTTCAATGTCTAATTCTTCAACGAATTCTTCAATCAATGGCGCCCACCCTTGTAATAATCGTTTGAGAGTCTGCTGCGAAATATTGAGTAGTACATCACCCATATGTTGTTGGATAGCAGGAATTGATTCTTGCCTAGTGCGCCATGTACCCTTTTTCTCAGTGAAAACAGGAAGGCCAACATGGATGATTTTCATTGGGTGAAAAGTTCCTTCCGGCCAAATATTTCCTTTCTTATTCGGGCATTTCTGCATGAAGAGTCTTTCATATGCCATAACTGGAGCAATGTTTGTTCTTTTTCCGCGATGCCACCACGACCATCCAGGGTCATTTATTTTGTATCTTGATACCGCCTCATCGATTATTTCATCAGAAGCAGGGAAAACTGAATTCCGGTCCGGTCTCGGATGGTCCAACATTTTCGGCTGCCAAGTTGATTCGGAAGGCAAAGCGCGTTTGTGAATGAATGTGCGGGCAATACCTTCAGGCGTTGCATCTTTTTTATGGACAAACATTGCAACAAAGAATCCGCTAGTATTGTTGTCTTGATGACGTAATCTACGGCATAATGGCAATAGTGACTCAATTTCAAGTTCTCGATCAACATCAAAGTCTTCTTCCAAGTCAATATTTTTTGATAACTCAATTCGTTTCTGAGGAGACAAATGTGCTGGTTTTAGCAAGGGCAAATCTGGTAATTCTCCATCAAAGATAATCGCTTTGCCTTGTTCATCTAAAATGTCCCAATCACTAATTCCTTTTTGTAAAGTTAGTCCTGGGACTAAACTTTCATCGATTGGAACTAATTGCAAATATGGTAATTGGCGTAATAATTCAGCAACAACTGCTTCGTTTTCAACAGGGTCAATACTACAAGTTGACAATATCAATTTACCACCAGGTGCTAACAAACTTGCACCTCTTGCTACAATATCGACTTGCAGTTTGAATAAAGCGCGACCATTCTTGGGAGTCCATCTCCACCATAGGTTTCGGTTTTTACGTGTGGTCGCATTACCCGTGCAAGGAATATCAGCAACTATCGCATCAAAACCAGGAGGTGGAATTCTCCCTAGATGGCGACCATCGTGTTGTGAGATCAACATATTACTCAATGCCAAACGCCCTCGATTACTAACTAGCATATTTAGGCGACCAGACACAGGTTCATTTGCAATAACGACGCCACTTGGTGCAATTGTTTCCGCTATTTGAGTGGCCTTTGAACCAGGTGCTGCACACATATCCAATACTAATTGGTCTGGTTGTGGTTGTAGCAATACCACAGGAAGCATACTAGCTGCTTCCTGTCTTGTAATCCGCCCCGAATCATGCAATATAGTCATCTTGTGCTTTGAATTTTGATTGCCAGCCCTACCTCTTTCAAATGGCATTTGAAAAGCATTATCAGATCCAAGCCACGATAATTGAGAAGCACCCATATCTCGTATTTGTTGTATTGTCCAAGCCCTATCGTTTCTATTTGTTGTAATTCGCAGTGTCTCGGGAAGAGCAGTAGTTGCAACTTCTAACCATTGTTCCATTTGATAGCCAAGACTTTCAGCAAGACCTGCTAATGGAGATGATTTTGCTGCATCGAGGAGTTCCTCATCGTGCCAACGGTCAGTCCCCATTAGCAGCGCCATCACTTCTCCGACCTCATAGTTTCCGCCATGCTCAAGGGCTGAATGCCTGTGCCACATACTATGCTGGGAGATGATGTGCCTTGGCTAGTACCTCTATTTGCCATATCTCTCATCACTTGGCAGATGACTCCGATAATTGAAAAAATGGCTATTGAAAAAGGGAAATGGTTGAAATCATTGCATAATTTATTGCCGGTTATTTTCCTTGCATTGATAATATTGGATCGCTTAATCGCAGTATTAACAAACGACCTTGGTCATTCAGATATTGCCAAATATAACGCAGGCGTAAATGCAATGAACGGTGGTGCATGGATGACATTTTTGAGGGGGGATGGTCTCTCAGAATTATCCTTGATGGTATTGTTAATTTTTTCATTATCAGTTGATAAGTTACCAAGTATTTCACAAAGCCCTCAATTCATTAGAACATTGGTCCGGTATAGAGTGATGAGTTTTGTTTCATTGGTTGCTTTATTTTCATTTACAGTCTTCTTTCCCGACAGTTCATATCTAAATGCACAATCGATAACTAGCCAATCTACATGGCCTACAGACAGCATAGCCCCTCTTTGGTATGCATTATTGACAATAGCAATTCTCATTATTGCAGCTGAATTATTTGCTACGAGCACAATAGCAGCAGTTGACTCGGGGCTGACTAATTTGGCTAAAAAAGCGAAATACAAACTGATTGTTATTTTCCCAATTGCAGTGATTCTTTTCATGGAAATAGATGCAATCAAGAATATGGAGACTAACTTTTGGTTAGATCTTGAACATTATAATCATCTTATTTTCATTTCAATATTTTTACACATGGCAATTAGTTTTGCAACAATAATAGAACCTGCTAAACAATTGGATTCTAAATTAGGCGCCGGTGATGGTAGGACTAAATCTTTGATGTTTACTTCACTATTAGCATTCATATTTTTGATAATAATTTCCTTAATATTTTCTCAATCACTAGATATTTTTTCAGGTAATGGTGAATCTTTAATGACGGTTTGGCTGGTATTTGCGGTAATCGCCACTTGTGTTGCATCGATGTTTTTACCGACTATGGGATTCGATGCAACCCCAAGACCTGAACTTTGGTGGGTAAGATTAACACTGAGTTTGTCACCACTATTTGTTGCTGCATTTTCTCCATATGTACTAATTTTGTTACCAGCTATTTGGTTTTCCTTGGCAGTGACATTAGTTGTTCCGTGGCTTGTAGAAGAAGATGTAAAGAGTTCAAATTCAAAACAATTGTATGTTTCTATCGCTTTTGTAATAATTTTCGCCTTGACTATTGTACCAAGAATTCTTCAGCAACCAGGAAATCAATTTTTTGTAATATGGTTCTGCATGCCGATAATCCCTCTTTTGTTGAGTTCTATTTTATTGCATCAAATGCGTAAACAACAACCACATAGTGCATAATCACGTGCCTGAATTAGTTATTGAGGGTGCTGTAATCACCATTCGCGGCTGCTATGTCGTCGCGCTTCTTATTAGTGTAACAGATTGGCTCAGAGATTGGAGTTAACCAACTCCAAGGGATGGGACCCTAAGATGACAAGAGCATTTAGAGAAGGCATAGATAGAAGTCGGCGTATACAACAGCCAGCAAGGCGAAGAACTTGGAAACCGTTTAGAGACCTACAAGGTCTTTCGGCTAGGACCCCAACCATTGGTAAGGCAATGGGCCCGCTTTCAGATGTTCCAGCAATGGTGACCATTGAAAACGAACAGTGGGTCTTCCAAAGAATCGAACAAGGAGTTCTTTACAACCTTACTCACCGATTGATAATTCACGAAGAAGGTGAGGCGAAAACGATTGGCGCAACTTCGGGTATGAAAACTGCAATGCAAGTTGCTCAAGCAATGGCTTCTAAAGAAGGAAAGATCGTTCTAATCAAACCCTTGTAAAATTATCAATTGCTAAAAGCAATGATTTTATTCAAACGAATATATTCCAAATTGCTTGTGCAACGCCTTGATTAACAAGGTAAAAGAATACAGAGATTGCGATACAAGTAAAGTATACTTGACCCTTGGTAATTTTCCAAGCATGTTCTGATTCTTCATCGAAATAACGAATTAAACCAGCAGCCTGCTGGATACCACTGCCATCGGACTTCTTCTTCTTTGCAGCCATTGTAATCAATGTGGGCGAGTGGCCACCCCCTTATCAACGCGACCCGCAAGTTAATTGAATGAAAAAGTAATTATTCTTCTTCAGATAGTTGTGATAAATCACTAATGATGGCGTCTTCAGCAGTTAATTCAACATCTTCGCTAGTCTTTTCGGACAAGTCTACAATATCCACATTCTCATCAATAACCGCATCTCCGAATTGTAAAATCTGCCCATCCACCGGGTGACCATCTTGCATCTCATCACTTGTTTCAAGTTGTGTTGCTGGGTCTGCACTGATCAAAGAGGCCTCTACTCTAGCCAGTGCACGGCCGACCGCAGGAGAGTTGTCATCTGCATGGGCGGCTCTAGATACATCCAAATCATGTAACGCGCTTTGAAGTGAAGCATTGGCATTTTGTTGATTCCAATTTTTGACATCCTTATTCAACGCCATTCGCTTTTCAACCATACTTGCGCGTTCGGCCATAATCGAAATTTTCTCCTCTATATCAGAAGACGCAACTTGTATTAAATGCCGCCAAGATTTTTCATTTTCCTCAAGTGAAATAGATTCTTTTTTCATCACTCTTCTAGCACTGCCTCGATGTGAAAACTCCCAAGGATTATGTGATAAAGTAGCTACTAGATCAAAGAAAACCTTTGCACGCTCTTGCAGAGGTCCAGTAATTTCAATCCTGTTTAGATATCCCGAATTGAATAGCCCGAAGCCCCAATATGAAATAGATTCAACTGAAATAGATAAGGAACTACTTTTGCATGTAAATCTCCAAATCTGTTCGTTAAAAGAGGGGGGTTGAATAAAAAATGGAGTGTCTGGCTGAGATAATTGCGAAAGTAGGCGAATCGCAACATCTCCAAGATATACAGGCTTGCCCATGTGGAAATGTTTACTCCGTAATAGATTACTTTCAGGTTCTATTTTGTGGTCGGAGGTGGCCTTTTTAACCTGGGAGAAGAGTACACTCGAATCAACACCAAGAACCTCTCTCATATGTTCCATGTGTTGGCTTATAGGCAATCAATTCAACGGTTGTGAATTTGAATTGAATCAAAGTATTGAAGTGTGAGCGCTGTTTTCCATTACCATAGGTGAGTCTATGGCTGCTAAGGGAACTGATTCAAAATCTGGTAAATTATCTGCACTTCCTAATGTAAGTGCTGCATCTGCAAAAAAATTAGTAGCTGCAAAGATTGATAGCGTTGCCAAATTAGCTAAATCTTCTACTAAATCTTTGCAAAAAGCAGGTTTGAGTGAAGCGATTGCGGGTAAAGCCATCGCCGCTGCAAAAGCCGCAACAGCAGCAAAGTCTTCAGCAAAGAAAACTACTACTAAGGCTAAGGCGGCTGCTAAGAAAGCTCCTGCTAAGGCTAAG
>JAACCR010000033.1 GCA_009937205.1 Methanobacteriota archaeon
AGTTTCTGGAGACGGTGATTCTGCATCTATTGGTATTGGACAATTAATTCATGCGATTAGACGAAATGTAGACATGGTATACATCTTAGAAAACAATGGAGTTTACGGTTTAACAAAGGGCCAATATTCTGCTACTGCAGACATCGGTTCTAGGAAAAAGAAAGGTACTCCAAATGAAACTCAGCCTATTGATTTGTGCGCACTTGCAATCAACCTTGGTTGTTCATTCGTAGCCCGTTCATTTTCAGGTTCAAAGAAACAACTCAAATCATTGATAAAAGCTGCAATATCACACAAAGGGTTTGCATTGATAGATGTTATTTCACCATGTGTCACATTCAACAATAACGATGAGTCTTTGAAATCTTATGGCTATGTTAAAGATAACAATGTTACACTGCACGTTGCCGATTATATTCCAAACCGTGCTCCGATGGAAGAAATTGAAGTCCCTGAAGGCCATTATCGCGATATCACTCTTCACGATGGTTCAGTTATCCGATTGGAAACAATATCAGAAGAACATGATCCAACAAATGCTGTTGACGCCCTAAGTGCTCTTCACGCTGCTGATGCTGAATCAAAGCACGTCACTGGATTACTCTACTTCGATGGATCCAAACCTTCACTCATAGAAGACTTAGGACTTGTTGAAAGCGCTCTGATAGATGTTCCAGAAAGTGAATTGCGACCAAGTCGGGAGATACTGGATAAATTAAATGCAGCATTCTTATCTTGAAGGCTACTTTCCGGTTATTTCACACAAACTAGCCAAATCTCCAATAAAGGAGTAGTGTGCATTAGTCATTATGGAAGGTGTAGTCTTAGCAGGCAGAATCGCCCTAATACTGATCCTATTACTAGCATTACGCACCATTTACAAAAAAGATAAGAATAAACAGCAAAGATTGGCTGATATCGCCCATCGTGAGAAATATGGCGGAGTGGGAGAAATAGAATCTATTGAAAGAGATGGCTTGATTGTATTGCGTTCAAGGCAAACCACTGAGTTATCAGAAAACGAATATTCAAACTATTTGGAAAGGGACTCCAATAGAGATCAAAATTTCATGGACTTGAGGTTGATTTTGTCCGATATAATCGTTGACATCAATGATGATGAAGATATCGATGATGAACAACGCAGAATGATGGAATTAGATGGACGCGGTGAATGGATTGAAGATAATCAAGAAGAACTGGAACAACACTCAGCGTTAGTTGCAGAAGAGGAGATTGGAAGTGGTATTACTATCGCTGAGACTCCAACTGATGATGATATGGATGAGCGCCTTGAGAGAGAGGGGGGTAAATCTGGTGCAGTTCAAGTGACTCTTTCTTGGGACGATTATAACGACTTAGATTTACATTTATTTTGCCCTGATGGTGAACGAATATATTTCAACAACAAAACCAGTAACTGCGGCGGTGTATTAGATGTCGATATGAATGTTAAGCCGGTTAGTAATAATCCAGTTGAGAATATTGTATGGGAAAATATCCCTAACCCTGGAAAGTACAAAGTTGGCGTGCATTTTTACAAGCACTTCCGTAAGAAAAGGTCAAAGAAAACCTGTCAATTTCGATTGCGGGTTGTTGTTGATTCCGATAGCAGGGAGTATCAGGGTAGCATAACATACGGTCAAGCCATCCAGATGGTTACAACATTCACAATTCTTCCAAGAGCGATAAAGGAATTACTAGAATAAAAATCTAATATCCTCACCGTCTAATTGAAGAAGTGATGGCTAATCGGCAAGTGCATAGTCCCCTAGTGTAGTGGTCCATCATGGTGGGTTCTGATCCCTCCGACCTCGGTTCAAATCCGGGGGGGGCTACCAATTAACTAGACGTCTACGAATCTAAATAGTACCTTAGAAACCCAACTCAGCATCATTATTACCATAAAAGAAGCGATTGCATATTTTGCCCAAGGCCTTTGTGGCTTGGACTCTGGCCATGGGTCAATACCCATTTTTTCAGCCTCATCAACAACTCTTGCAAGAAGGGCCAGTTCCTCCTCTATTGTGTCGGCCATAGAGAGTCCAAGCGCTACTCTCTCTTCAAACTGGCTTTGAGGCCATAATGGAAATCATTGAAGGGCAGGGTGCTTTGCTTTGACTATGAGCGAAGTTCCTGATGGTGTTGAGATGAGTTCAGTCTCACGCAAAATTAGACCTTCTGCAACTATGATGATCACCCGTGATGGTTCCAATGGAGTTGAGGTCTTACTAGGGAGAAGAGCTGAGTCAATGCCTGCTTTCCCAGGTTATTGGGCGTTTCCTGGCGGTGGTTTATCTCGTGTTGACAAGTTGGCTGTCGAGGAGCTTGAACAATTGACTGGACCAAATGCTGCTTCTATTGCCGCCATTATGCGAGAGGTTGTTGAGGAACTAGGCTTCGCTTGTGCTGACGGGAAAATCGTCGTAGTCGATGATGCTGCGAGAAACCTTGTTGTCGCAGATAAGGCAAACTGGCTACCACAAGTAAAGCAGGGAAATATTCCATGCGACACTCGTGGAATTCGTCATATTTCATCGCGAACTACCCCGCCATTCGGACCGGTATTATTTGAAAACACATTTCTCCATATGCATGGCGGAAGTTCACAAGAAGTTCCACAACCAAGTATCGTAGGCCAAACTGAATTTGTTGAATTCACTTGGCAAAGCGCTGAACAATTGTTAGCAAAATGGAAAACACATGAAATGAAAATTGCTCCACCTGTTGTCACTTTATTGATGCAATTAAAACGCACTCTAGCACAATTTGATGGCGACATGGACTTATCTGCTGACGAAATGGAAAAACAACAGATTGGTCGTCGTTCAATCTTATTTGCACATGGAGTCGAAGTTGTTCCAGTAAAAACTGCAACATTACCACCTGCTGACCACACTAACTCATACCTTATCGGAGACCCTGAAGGTGACTTCGTATTAGTTGACCCTGCTGCTAGAATGCGAGAGGGAATGGAAGCGTTAGCGACTGCTGTGGAACGACATAATGGCAATTTGGTAGCCATTGTATTTACTCATCCTCATAGTGATCATTTAGGTGATTTCGATTTGTTAAGAGAAGCATTTGATGTACCAATTTGGGGTAGTCAACAAACATCATCACATATTCCATGTCAACGCATATTGCACGATGGGGAAACATTGCAACTCGGAAACCAAAAGTGGAAGGTATTGCAAACACCAGGCCATCATCCTGGCCACATATGCTTGCTCGGAGATGCTGGTTTAGTCGCTGGAGATATGGTAGCAGGTATTGGCACCATTCTCATACCTCCTGGCGAAGGCGATATGGATCAATACTTACAGCAATTACAACGCCTTATTGATTTGGAACCGCATTTAATTTTCCCGAGTCATGGGCCGGTAATTCCTTTACCGGAAAAGAAATTGAAATATTACCTTGATCATAGGTCTGCTCGCCATCAAAGGGTGCTTGATGCTGTGGCTGCAGGAAATAGTAAACTCGCTCAAATCTCTAGAGTTGCATACCAAGATAGTCCAGATGCACATCCTCTTTTAGCTCAAGATCAAACCCTTTCACATCTGCTTTCTCACCAAAGAAGCGGAAAGGTTGTTGAGGAAAATTACAATTGGAACATTATCTGAAGCGACCTATCAATGAGATTGACGGGCTGAGAGTTCAAGACCCCTAGCCATCTAGCGAAGTATGGAGGCGGGAGCATGAAGGAGGCTATGAGCGGTTTTGACCTATTTGCAATGGCCAATGAATTGAACAAATGCACTAATGCATATGTCAAGAAGGCATACATGCCTCATTATGAGCAAATTGTTCTTAGAATCAATCCTAAAGAAATGGACCAATTCGATTTAGTCTTTGTTAGAGGTTCACGAATTTACACCTCAAACCGTGACCGTCCTATGCCGATGACGCCACCACCATTCGCTATGTTACTGCGAAAGCATCTCAAAAATTCACGATTCACAGGAGTAAGGCAACTTGGCTTTGACCGTGTATTAGCATTTGACTTTGAAACTAAATTTGGTTCAAGACATATTTATGTAGAAGTTTTTAGAGATGGAAATATCATTCTAGTCGATAATGAAGGAATCATTATCCAGCCACTTACTCATGCAGCTTATGCTGGAAGAACTCTAAAAAAGGGTTTTGAGTATACCCCACCTCCTGCTGCGATAAATCCATTTTCACTTGATGAAGAAGGGTTAACTGAATTATTTAAGGACACTGATAGAGATCTTGTTTCAACCCTTGGAGGTAAATTAAACCTCGGTGGAACTCATGCCAATGCTATTTGCCAACTTGCAGATCATCAACCAAATATGGAGGCTGAAGATGCCGACATCAGTAAAGTTCATTCTGCATTACATGAGTTACTAAACGATTTATCAACTAGTAATTCAGGATTTTTAATTCTGAAGCCAAGTGATGAAGTTCCTGCTGAGCAATTACAGGCGGTAGCAGATGAACAAATCGTGGGCGTAATCCGTGATAGATTCCTTGAGCTACATACCGAGGAAGCAACGCCGATTTTACTACCATCACATTCCGATAAGGTGTCGGTTCGTTTTGATACTCTCGGAACTGCTGTCGATGCTTGGAAAGGTTCTCATGACTCGGCAGCGTTAGCAAGGCGAGAGGCTGAAAAAATGGATATTGCTGCTCCGGGAAGAGGTCATTCAACCGATGTTGAGAGATTGCAAAGAAGACTTGTTCAACAGGAAAAATCTATGGTTTCATTCTCAGAGAAAATTGACAAACAACAGGCTCTTGGCCACATGATTCAAGAAAACTGGACCCATATTGAATCATTATTATCGCAAGTCAATGAGGCTGTGGAAACTCAAGGTTGGAAAGCGACAAAAAAAGCAACAAAGGAAATTGCTTGGATTGTTTCTGTGAATGCTGCTGAGAGAACTTTTGTCACTATACTCCCTGATGAAGAAGGTCAACCAAATGGTCCTCAAGCAACATTATCCCTCGACGAAACAGTACATCAAAATGCCCAACGACATTTTACTTCTGCAAGAAAACAGAAGAATAAGAATAAGGGTGCAATCGATGCACTTGAAGAAACAAAAGTCAAATTAAAAACAGCTCAGAAAAAAGAAACTAAGGCGGAAGCAACTGGAAAGTTGAACCGAATTAAACGTAGCAAGAGGTTTTGGTTTGAAACACATCGCTGGTCAATGATTTCTGGTGGCCATTTACTGGTTGGAGGTAAAGATGCCAAAGGGAATGATTCCGTTGTCAAAAAGCATCTATCAGTAAATGATCTGTACTTACACGCAGATATACATGGTGCACCTTCGTGTAGTTTACGTTCTTCTCAAGGTTTTATTGTTGATCAACAAAAACCCGCACATATCCCAGATGATATTCCTGCCTTTCGCGTTGCTGATAAATTAGAAGATTCTACTCTTGATGATGACAAATTGCTAGAAGCCGCTACAATGGCACTTTGTTGGAGTCGTGCATGGGCAGGAGGTGGTTCCCATGGAACTGTATATTCCGTTAAACCTGCTCAAGTTTCAAAGACTGCTAATACTGGAGAATTCGTTGGCAAGGGAGCATTTATTGTTAGAGGTCAACGCAAATGGTTCAAGGATTTAGATGTTCAAATAGGTATTGGAATTGTTGCAATCAATGGAGTTCCATTACTGATGGGTGGAACCCCTAATACTATCAAAAACATCTGTAGAAGATATGCAATCCTTGCACCAGGATTGACTAAGAAGGAACAACTAGCCAATAAAATTTACAAGAATACGGGATTGATTACTGATGACATTCTTGGCATTCGGCCAGGTTCAGGTCAAATTCTTGAAGACTATGGAATCTTTTCACCGCCAAAGAAAATTGAACAGGAAGAGGAATGAAAATGACTGATGACAAAGTCAAAACTGGTGGAGAAATGTGGGATCAACGCTTTTCATCGGAGGAATATGCATATGGTAAAGAAGCAAATGTTTGGTTGAGTGAACGCGTCTCCGAAATTAACCCACCTCCAAATAATCGAGCATTATTCCCTGCTGATGGAGAGGGTCGAAATGCAGTGTGGGCGGCAAGAATTGGCTGGAATAGCGAAGTGTTTGACCTATCTATTGTCGGTAAACAAAAATGCCACCTATTAGCACAAGAACATGCAGTTTCAGTCGATTACGATGTTGATGATTTAGCTTTGAGAGAATTTCCGCAACGGTCGTATGATCTAATCGCTTGTTCATGGTTTCATACTCCCAGTGAGATAAGAAAGGTCCACATGCCGAGAATGTTACATTCATTGAAAAGTGGTGGACATTTCGTAATGGAAGGTTAACATACGAGCGAAATGCCTTTGCATAGCGGTGGTCCAAAATCGCTTGATTTACTATTTGATCTAGATGAAGTATTAGAAGAATTAACCGGTGAAAAAGCACCACAGATGAATATTATTCATATAGCTGTTACAAGCACCGTTCTAGATGAATCTGAACTACACAAAGGTCAAGCAAGGGTTGTTAGAATTCACTTGCAAAGAGATTGATTCAATCATCTTTTTGCGCATGCTTGTTACGCTTACTAGCAACTCTTCCACCACGACCACCTTGGCGTGTATGTTCTGGCCTGTTGCGTAATTGTTCACGTGTGAGTGGCCTTCTTCCGCCCAAGAATCCCTTCTTCTGAGAATGTGTTGGGGTGTAAGTTCTACCTCTTGGCTCTCCACGATAGTCACTACTTTTTGAGTCCTTGTTGGAACTAGAATTATCCTGTTTTTCTTTAGCAGGTGCTCTATTATCCTGTTTAGGCGCTCTATCGCCTCGATTGGAATTGGAATTTTGGTTTCCACCTCTGTCTCCGCCACGGCCGGAATCTCTTCCGCTGTCACGACCTTGGTACACGTTTCTGTCACCACCACGGTATCCTCCATCGTTGGAATCCCTTCCACCGTCACGACCGCCTCTGTAGCCACCGCCGCCACGACCAGAATCTCTTCCACCGTCACGACCGCCTCTGTAACCGCCACCGCCGCTGCTACGTCCAGAATCTCTTCCACCGTCTCGACCGCCTCTGTAGCCGCCACCGCCGCTACGTCCAGAATCTCTTCCACCGTCTCGACCGCCACCGTAGCCACCGCCACCGCGTCCAGAATCTCTTCCACCGTCTCGACCGCCTCTGTAG
>JAACCR010000034.1 GCA_009937205.1 Methanobacteriota archaeon
GCTACACCAAGACATCCTCAATGGAAGGAAGATAAGTGGAGTGAGGCCCTACGTCAACAAAAAGGTGGTATTATTTTGTTATTGGATCACATTGGTGTACGCGGTTTACCTCATGAGAAAGTTACTGCTGCACTGTGGAGGAAAATACAATCATTGGTTATCGCAGTTGAAGGTGAATTGAAAACAAGCGATGGTCGTTTGATGGGAAGATTGGATTTACTACTCGCTGATGTTGATGATGAAGGCAAACTCAGTGGGTGGGTAGTTGCAGATTTCAAAACAGGAAGGGCTCCTGAAGGTACACTGAAGAGCGAAGTCAATCGCCAATTACTGATGTACCGAGACATATTATTGGCAAATAACCCAAATGCACCACCAGTGGTAGCAGAGGGCTGGTACACTAAGACTTCAGCGAAATGGGAAGCCAAAGGAGAGAATGTATTGGAACAGGCATTTGATGCATGGCAGAAAACACAACCAACTCCTTTACCGATGGCGCCGCAAATTGGCGACGATTCCTGTGGTGGGTTCTGTGACTGGAAAGCTTGGTGCCCACATTGGTGGAAATGGCGTAGCGATAATGGTACACTTCACAAGGCGGATTTCTCCGACGCAGTAATCTTGTTACATGATATTGATTTGGAATCTGGTGCAGCCGCAATTGAATTATGCGAGCCCCTAGATGATAGCGGACGTGTATTGCCAAGCGGCGTTCGCACTAGTGCAAAATTCGATGGAAGAGGCTTAGAAGCGTTGAAGGAATTATTGGATACAGGGCATCAAGGGCCCATCTTTGTCGGTTCTGTAATGACCCAAGGAAGAGCGTGGAGAATTGGGCATTGGTGCGATGTATTGCCATGGAACCCAATTCCAGACGATACTGAATATCATAGAGAATATTGATTTCTAATCAATTCTCTTGTAGCATCATCTTCGATTCCCTTTGGAGATAATAACCAATTGAGATAACCAGGGTCTTCGCTGATGATTTGACTAATTTCTTTACCCTTATGTCTTCCGAAAGCAACGACATATTGTTCACCATCTTTTCTTATTCTTCCTTGTGGATCTACTAAACCCAAATCATCGATTCCCCGTCCAATAGCAGAAGCATCAGATTTTATTTCTCCATTGACTAACCAGCGTTCAACTTCGGTAATACTTCTTCTAAAAGAAGAGGGGTGATCGACGGTAAGTCGCCAAAATAATAACATTGAAGCAGCAGCATCAGCAGCGGCGGTGTGAGCGTTTTCTAATGAGATTCCATAACGTTTGCAGAGTGCCCCTAAATTATGAGGCCGGGCGAGTTTTAGTCTCCTAACAACCTCAAGAGTATCCAAAACAACCTTTGGCTTCGGCGGCAATTTTCCTAAGCGCAGAAATTCGGAATTAATTAATTTCATATCAAAATTCCTGGCATTGTGGCCAATGATCACAGAACCATCTATCAATTCAAATGCTTTATCAGCAATAGTTGAAAAGTCTCCTTCTCCTTTAACATCTGAATCATAAATGCCATGAACATTAGTCGCGCCATAGGGAATTGGCATTCTTGGATTGACTAAGGTTTCAAAATGAATTGGCAGCTCATCAGCATCAACTCCTATCAATGCCAATTGAACAATTCTATCATTATTAGTTGAGATTCCAGTGGTCTCCAAATCAAATGCCAAAACCCGCTCACCACTGAGTAAGTCTTGCGCCATATTATCAAACCTGTCACCGAGGCTTCTTAACCAATGTCCTTACTTTGACTAATCTATTTTGAAGTTATAATCATAATATTACTACACTCATACCCAACAGCATTAGAAACAAGAACTAACCCCGTAGGGGTTATGTTGGTGGCGAAAAGGATGAGGGGAACTACATCGTTACTAGTTCTAACAGCCTTGATGATATTGACTTCAGGATTGTCTGGATGTATCAATGCTCTTGATTCAACAGTTGATCCAAGAGCAAGCCTGCAAGCCTACCCACTGCAAATCCAAGAAGGCGAAATGGTAACTTTTGATGCAAGAGACTCCTCTCCAGTCGAAGGGCTCATCACCAACTACAAGTGGGATTTCGGTGATGGCAATTTAGCAGAAACAGTTGTTGGATTTACATCACATGCATATCCAGAATTCGGAGTTTATACTGTCCGTCTAACCGTCATCAACGACCAAGGCGGAGAAGATGACTCCACCGCAACAATCAGCGTCAATGGCGCACCACAGGTGAATCTCTCAATTCCAGAAGTAATTAGGGCAGGAGATAGTGTATTCCTTGATGCCAGCAATAGTATTGACCCCGAAGGAGGAGAACTTGACTTTGCATGGGATTTAAATTTGAACAATGATAGTGATGGAGACACAAACGCTCGCAACGATATCGATGCTAATGAAGCCACAGTCCTAGCTCCAACAAATAAGTCTGGAAATATTTCCTGTAGTCTAACAATCACCGATATGCAGGGTGCTGCAGTAACAGAAATATTCACTCTTGAAATTACAACAAGAAGATTTGAAGTGACTTGGATGACCCAAGAAATAGAATATAGTTGGGAGGAATATCTTGAGCAGGGAGGAGAATGGCAAGGCAATATCACACCTGGTGATGATGGCAGAATTCTTTCATTTGAGGCACTCCTTGAGTTAGATCCTGATTTAGTTGCACCTCAAGATAATTTTACTTTGATATTAGCAATAGCCGATGATGGATATCGCAAGAGTGCAAATACTGAGGGAGGGAATTTGACAAATAACGAATCTACTTCAGCAATGATCGAAGGCGAAGGCATAAACCCTCCTGGCGAGAATGAGACAATAGAAGCTGATTCAAAGGAGCAATTATTAGAGATATTGCTTTCACAATTAGGTGCAAGAAAAGGCCAAGGTAGCTGGACTTTGACGGTTATTGCCCAACAAGCAGAACCAGACTCATTGATTGAAGGGTTACCAGACCCGGACCCTGGGAATGATTGGCAATTAACAATTAAAATCGTTGTTTTGATTCCGAAATTAGTAGAAATTGCCTATTAGATAACAAAGTGGTTCACAGAAAAAGGTATTGAGTAGCACCCAGTGCGAAGGAATGGTCAACATGGTAGACACAGTAGAAATCAGCCGCGTTAACATCCGAGACTCACTGTCAGTTGACCTTTCGGTTTGGATGCACCATCCAGACGATTGGCAGTTCCAACCAACACTATCCGTTGCAGGAAACACCTTCACTGTGAGCAGCAAAGAAACAGGTGCAGCACTAGCATCCATCGAATTAGATGGTGAGCAACTTGAAGCAGTACAACGCGACAGATCGGCAGAATTACGAGTCAAATTCCAAGTCCACGGTATGCATGGTAGACTAAAGCACATACATCCAATAATTGCAGATGGTAAAGCAAAGAAATTAGCAACTGCAAATTGGAAGACACAACAACCAGTCACCTTTGAATAAGGTTTGTTTGGGTTAATTTAGATGGGATCCCCATCATTTCTTTGATAAGGGTAGGAGCCAAATTTCAGCCTATGCCAAGAAGAGAGGGTAAAGGAAGTCAGAAGAAGGCTCGCTTTGATAGATTAAAGATTGAAATAATGAATTTTGTAACAGCCAATCCAGGTTGTTCAGCCCAATCCATAGTTGCTTGTTTACAACATGATAGAGCAATGCGCAACCACGGGCTAACTCCAAGGAAAGTTGGTTTCTTTATTCCAAGACACCTTGCAAAATCTTTGGTTTGGTGGCAAGATCATAGAGCAGGGCGAAGAGTCTATGGGGAAATCGGCTGCGAAGCTGAACCAAGAGATAATAATCTGTGATAATTGGTATTTTTGCCATCTGGGCGGGGCATGGCCTCATGTATGTCGGATTGCCAGCCCATGATATGAGTAAGCAGGTAGCGGCCTACTTCGACCTTGATGGCACATTGTTAGATGCTTCAAGTGAGAAGAGTTTGGCATCTACTTTATCCAAACGAAGACCTTGGCGAATACCATTGTCAATTGGCGCTTGGAGTCTAAGGTTCATCGGCTCCTTAGTGACTGGAAAATCTGTTTATGATTCTGCGAGAAACCGAGGACATTTTACCATGGCTAGTTGGGAAAGTCTTGATAAAATCTCATTGGAATTGGTCGCCACTAAATTATCACAACGTGTTTCTCCTCAAGCAAGGCAAAGGCTGGATTGGCATCGAGAGCAAGGGCATAGGCTGGTTCTTGTTACTGCAACAGTCCTGCCAATGGCGGAGGCGATGGCCAACGAATTAGCAATGGATTGCGTATATGGCTGTGGTCCAGAGAATCGCCAAGGCCGACTATCAGGTTCAGAAAAGGGTTGGTCGGTTCCAAGAAGAAAGGGCAAGGTTCCGATAGTTGAAAAGGATGCCCAACAAAACGATCATGACCTTTCACAGTGCTGGGCTTATGGAAATACTTTAGCAGATTCTTGGTTTATGAAACTGTGCGGAAATCCGGTAGCGATCAATCCCGAAAAACCTCTGCGTAAATTAGCCGAGCAGAAGGAGTGGGCCATTTATTCTTGGAAGGTTTGATTGGTCACATTTATCTCACCTTTATAGTAAGTTGAATTAAAGATAGGTTGATGGATGAAAATATTGCAGATATTAACAGGAAAATGCAGAGCAAGAGATTGGATGAATTGAAACAATCTCTTGACGAAATCATTTCAGCAAATGGTAAAGCAATTGAACTATTGATACAGATAATTTCTACTAACCCAAAAAGAATGTTGATGGGTAAAGAGAATATCGTTATACGTGGAGACCTTGCCACATATTGTGTTCCAATTGAACCTATATTGAATAGGATGAAATCACCATTTTCTAACGGTGATACGGGCTTTGATACAGTGGAAGTGCATCCTAAAGACCACTTTGTCAGAAACGAAAGTAGAGCCTGTATCCAAGTCGATGCATCAGAAGAAATACCTGCCGGAGACATAATCGCATCCTATCTTTTAGGTCTTTCAAATGATTTAGCCACTTGGACTAAACCAAACATGGGTCCGTTGCGCGATGCGCTCTTGCAAACTTACGGACTTACTCTCAGCCCCTTGACCGAACCTCTGGTAAAGTATCTTCAAGACACTCACGGAGCAACAATGGATATCAAAAGAGGTTATCTAAATTTGGCTGGAACAAATGGATTTATTTGGCGTATTGGCTTTGGTAATCCTCTCGTTTATGGATTCACATTAGAGATGAAAAAGCCTCGTCAAAAGAATTGGCAGTTAATTTCCGAAGACACACGCCACCTTCCATCTAGTTACCGTTTTGGCAATCTCATTGACGCTGCAGCCCTAGTCTCAGAATTTCCTAAATCACTACTTGAAGACGAATGGAGTTCATTCTCATTGGTACGTAGAATTGTGGGGCAACATTACAAACCTCTTGCAACTCAAATCCATACGGAAAACCTTGATGGAGATAACCTTCTCTTGAATCACCCTGAATCACTTCATCAAACATTTGTGCAACTAGACAGAAAAATCGCTAAACTTGCTTCCGCTTGAAGTCAATTAGCATTATTTGAGCGGCCCCACCGCGATTCGAACACGGGTTCGTGGCTCCGCAAGCCACTGTGATATCCAAGCTACACTATGGGGCCTTGGTAATCCGAGCCACCCGCGACTCCTTTTTAATAACGACGGAATTGTTAGGGGATGGGTAATCTAATTGATAAAATTCAAACGGAGAGTTCTTTTCACATCGCCCTGTGGGCGGGGTATGGCGGTAACCTTCACCAGACCAGTTGAGTATTCGATGATCGATGGAGCAAATATTGCTTATTATCCAAGAATCTATGATTTAGCTCATAAATTCTTTGAACAAAGTTGGCTAGAAATGTGTGGAATTAGCTATTCGGAATTAATCAATACCAATCGGATTGGATTCACAATAGTTCACGCAGAATCTGATTTTACTGCACCAATGAGATTTGGAGATGAGATCACAGCAACTATTTGGATAGACAATATCGGTAATAAATCATTGACTTGGAATTATTTATTTCATAATCAAAATGGTGATTTATTGTGGACTAGTAAACAAGTAACAGTTTGCGTTGACATGGATTCATTAATTTCACAAATAATTCCACAATACTTGCATGCAGGCCTACAAAAACATCTCAGCGAGGAGATACTGTGAGTGAAGAATTGGGAATTTCAATAATGATGGGAAAGGAAGATTCTATTCCTGAAGGGCCACAATACCCCTCTGATATTTTAGCGGTTAGAGCAGATAAAAAAGGGCCGCAATCGGTTGCAATTTTGTTGATAATAGGTGCGATACTAATCGCAGGTCAAGCATATGGCGATTGGCAATTAAATTCAGCCCAAGATCTAAGCGATTCAGAAGTCGAAGAAAGTCTTGTCACCCTGAACTCACAAGGCGGAGAAAAATTATCTGTTGAGGATTATCAAGAGTTCCATGATGCTGGAAGAGATTCAGGCGGATATCTATTACGAGCCTCCGGATTAGGATTAGCAGCGGTTTTGATTTTTATTGGCGCTCCATTATTGTTCAAATTAAACCCACTTGGCGCTAAGTTGTCGATAGCAGGAGCATCGATCGGTTTCCTCGGCGGAGTTGCAGGAAGTTACCAATTGAATCAAGCAGCGATGGAAACATTGCATGGACCACTCTCATTCGCATATGAATTAATGATGTATCTGTGTGGTGTTTGTATGGCCACATGTATTGCATTAGCAGTAATGCCACTATTCAATGTTGCAGCAAGAATGGCGTTGTACGGCGGAGATAAAGTCGCTTTAATCCAAGAGCAAGAATAAAAATCATTCACTCTTTGGCCGTGGCCACTTTTTCGCTAAAACCTTCTCTAAGTCTTCATTTAATTTAGCATTCCACCAATCAGAACCTTGCCAAATTGCATACCTTCCTCGTATCCCTCTGAGGTCGGCTCCGCCCATCTTACAATTGCGGAAGTTAGACAAATTTAAGCGTGCTTTTCGTAGGTCGGCATTTCTAAAATCTGCCCCATCAAAAGCAGATTTCATTAGGTCGGCTCCAACCATTGAAGCCTTACTGAAATCACAATTAGTAAAATCGCCTTCAGTTAAATCAGCATTATCTAAAATCGCTCTTTTGAAACTTGAACCACAATGCTTTCCACCGCGTAACAAACCATCTGCATGATTTTGGTATGACCAGTCTAAGACTTCAGCCTCCTTATCAGGGTCGTTTGAGTCTGTGTTTCCGCCACCAGACATAACCATGATAAAGCCTCAATTGGATGATCGTTTGTTCAAATGTTCTCTACCTTCAGTAGTTAAAATAGCAAATCTATTCTTATCTTCTGTTTTTTCTGGAATTTCTAAGAAACCGCGTTCTCTTAGCCTATTTAGGTAAAGAGACAAATTCCCTGGCGGTTCAAACCCAGCGTCTTCAAATAAACCATTTATTATTCTCGGAGGCGCATCGTTCAATGATTCAACTTCTCTTAAGTAGTGAATTGCACCTAAAACTTGATCGGGTTTCTTGGTCAATCTACAATTAGATAATAACGCCGCAAAGGCTGAACCACGCTCAGGTAACCCAGAGCTTTTCGCGGCAGCCTGAGCCGCTCCTATCGCAGCTTCTCTTGCATCACGCAGCCTATCCAGGAGAATAGTCCATGTATCATCTTCTTTCATCATTCCAAGCCTTTCATTGACTTCAATCGTAGCACCTTCTAATTCTATTTCAATATCACCAGCGGTAATAGATACTCGATTTGAACCAGCCATGCCCTCTCCTCATAATGAGCGTAGATTAGCGCCTTGATAACCCTTTAGCGACATAATAATTGCAACCCAAACAGGAAATAGTTATTTTAGAATGAAATATTTTGCAAAATAATAATAACATTTTGCCAAAATAATTCAATGAGTATTGCAAATTATCATTTTTATTCCGTTTTCCTTGAAGTTTTTATGCGTAAGTAACTTCAAGGGGAACTATTCCTCGGTGTATAGGGTGGATACTATGCAACGACATAAGCGAGGGGCAGTTTTTCTTTTCATTGCATTATTAGTTCTTAATTCGTGGTCGGCGGTTTTGGTATCTGCTAATGGCCACACAGGCTCATTAAACACCTTTGCCGGAGGCTTTGCTAATGTCGATGTCACTTTACAAGGCTCGGTAATTGACAATACTTCTGTCATTGAAATTCCTCGTAATGTAACCTTTGACAGCGCATCTTTCTTCATTAAAGCAGATGCAGCCGAAACTAGCCCTGGTAGTGTATGGCTAGATATTGACCAAGATGGTAGTAATGAATGGGCATTTACAGGTGCAGGATATGGTAATTTTGCACATCAAAATACATTTAATGATTCATCTACATACAAAGTAATTCCAACAAATGGATCAAATTGGTCGACCTCAGATCCCATTTTGTTACCTCATGCCGCTTCATTATATACGGCGGATTTGAACATGTCATTTTCTCCACAAATAGGGGGAGGAATGTTGCAATTAGGCCATATTACTGACATGGTTCTCGGCGATGTTAATAATGATTCAAATGAAGATGTAGTACTTCTTTCACAATTAAATAATACAACCGGTGTCGGTACAGGAATTTCATTTGTAACTTGGAATGCAATTAATGGTTTGACAAACACCTCTTGGACAGCTACATGTGATAATGCGACATATTCTAATGTGGCAGATATGAATAATGATGGATTAGACGACGTTGCAACATTTGCCTTAAATGATGATTTGGCATGTATTCACATAACAAATACAACAACCGGATTGCCAGGTCCATTATTTGAACTTGATTTATATGGAGATGCTAGGGATGCAGGGTTTGCAGATTTCAATAATGACGGTTATGCGGATGTTGTTTCAATTCATCCTAATGGTAAATTCTCGTTCCGCGCATATTCAAACAAATCAAGTTCTTGGGGGAATAATGTAACAACCACACTCTATGGCGAGGACCCGCTATCAGCGGCTAATCTTTCTCAATTATTCCTAGGTAGTATTCGCTTTGGATTCAATATATCGGCAGTTGTAATTGGTAATGACGGTGATGGATTTGAAGTAAAGTGGTTCCAAAATGCAATACTCGAGACTACAAATGATCTTGATGATTTAGGATACAATATAATTTGTGGAGATATTGATAATGATGGAGATATGGATTTCGTTTCGAGAAGAGCAAGTGGTGGGACCAAAATAACAAGAATGAGAACCAGCGGTACTTGGGACACCGACAGCAGCAGCCGTCAAGCGAATCTAATCAATGCGACTATTGCAGATCATGATGGTGACGGCAATAATTCACTGATGATGGTATCACCGGGTGTGCCTGATGGTAATGCCAGTACAGTAGAAGGACAAATTGAATTTAAGGACATTTACTATAGTAGTGGCTCGAATGGGGGCTGGAGAGTAACTACTTCTGCTTCTCACCCAGACACATACCCGTGGTCAAACCCCCAGGATATTGTTCTTGGAGACATGGATGGCGATGGCCTTGATGAGCAAATAATTATTGCTGGTGAAGGAAATATTACTGGCTTATACATATCTGCATGGCATACTATTGAATTAGACATCAATAAAGATGGAATTACTGATCTAAATGCCACTGGATATGCGGGGGATGGAGCACTAGGGCAAGAACCATTGGAACTAATGGATCCATTTGGAGAGATGTACCAAATTCTATCTCCACAGATGAGTGTAGGGGGGTATACTACAGATGGATACGGAATATCAATGTCTGAATATACTTTTAATTTCTCTGCGAATAGTATTGGAACTTTCAATCTATCACAACTAGACTTTGGCTATAATGCTGATTTCATAGTTGATACAAACCCTCATTCTTCTGGAAATCTGACAAACGTATTCAATCAAAGACAAACTGGGGGAGTGGGGCTAATCAATGTCCCATTGGCATTCAATTCAACATTGGCTGGCAATTTCACAATCTTGAGTCTTGCAGCAGAATATCAAGATGGTGCGCCCAATTTAGCACTTCCACCAACACCAATTCTGGTTGTCGACCTATTAACTTCGGAAGTAGTAGTTCTTGAATGGCAAGACGTGATTGACTTCGGACCTGATTTAGTAGGATTTGAAATATTTAGAGTAGATACTGGAGACCCAATCGACCTTAACTCAGTCTTTTCAAATACCCCACTTAATCTCACAATGGATTCTTCTATTACATATGGTGCAACTTATGATTACGCAGTTCGTTCTTTACACACCTATGGAGTCACTAGTAATCTCTCGGCAATAGTTTCAGTGACAATACCTTATCCAGCTCCTCCTTCAATAATTACGGGAGTAACGGCTCAAGACACACCAAATGATGGAGGCGGATCTTTGGATATTGCATGGCTTGCTGGTGATGATACAATAACAGAATATAAAATTTATATTAACACAATGAATACATCTAATCTTTCATCAACCACTGGTTTTGCTTCCGATTCAGGATCTACAACTCCAGATATATTAAACGCAACAGTTAGCTGCTGTGTAGCAGATGGGCCATTGGAAGATGGCACTGCATATTGGGTTTCAGTTATTGGATATGATTCACTTGGCAATACAACTGATGCAGTCCAAGCATATGGACCAGTTTATACTAGAAACGACACCATTCGTTCTTCCGATCTAACGTGGAATATTTCTGCTAATAACCACCAACAACAAATGCATCTTGAAGCAGCAGGTCCATTGGATGTTAATTTGAATTTGATGGCCGATGGATACCCAATTGAGGGTGAACAATTATGGGTAAAAATGGAACACCCTCTATTTACACAAAATTTTACTGGAACTACTGATGCAAATGGAAATTGGCAGGCTATTTCGGTAGCTGAATTAAGCGAATTATCTAGTGTCATATTTGGCGTAGTTGGCGATGTTGAATTCAGTGCAGGCTATGAAGGGTCCAGCGACAACATTCTCCTTCAACCAATTACCAATTCAACATTAAATCAGACTATTAGCGCTAAAGTCTATTCTATTGTTACAGCAGATAGTACTATTCAATTAGCCGAAGACAATTCATTTTCAACGATCATTAAAGTTGACTCTCCAACGGTAGAACAAGAATTCTTGCTAGAAGGAGTTCAGTATTCTTGGGAGATTACAGCAGGAGGAGATTTGACTTCATCTGGAACTGAAGAGGTCAAGGGTGGAGAAATTGAAATTATTGGTTTCGCATCGGAAAACACAGTATTGAGAGTCTGGGCATTGAATACACCTTCTTGGTTAGATAGTGATAACGACAATTTCACCATTTCGTTCCTAGCCTGGGTCGACGATACTGTGGTAACCAATGAAACAGGAAATGAGACCCAAAACAATACAGATACTTGGGAGCCTACAACGATTAGTTCGGTCACTCTAACATGCCCTATACAGAACTATTTATGGGCGCAAAATGCAACCGATACTCCATTGGTATGCATAATGTCTAATCCGAATCCTTTCGAAGTAAGCGTTGAAATTCTTCTAGGAGACCAAGGTGCTATTGAGTTTTCATTGTTGACTCAAACCCCCTACATATTTGCGGCTAATGAATCTGAAATCCCAATAACCTTCTCAGTTATTAGAAATGGACCTTCAACCGGCCTCTTTGCAGGTGACATGAATGTGCCTTGGACAATCACGTCAACTGCTACCGAGTGGAGTTTAGAGGACACCGATATCGGCGAATTCATTTGGAATTTAGAATCTGAAATCATTGATAATTCGGGCACAGATACTAACAATACTACGCCGACAACAACTAAGAGCGATCCTCCCTTGATTATAGGAATAGGAGCGTTCATAGTTCTTGCAATCATAGTAGGTGCAGTGATAGTTCTCAGACCGAAAGATGAAGACTTTGATTTCGAGGAGGAAGACTGGGTGGAAGATGAAGCGCTCCCAGCTACCAGAGAACCATCTAAGTCCACTGTTCCAAAGACAAACAAGACCCTTGATGAGTTGAAAGCAGAGGAGACTATTATCGGAGAAGATGCACCAGCAGGACCTTCTTCACAATTATTTGATGAAGTAGATGGCGGTACTGAATACCATTCTGAGGTCGAGGAAATAGAAGAAAATGAACAGTCTTCGGATGGAATCACAGTTGATGAAAATGGTACAGAATGGTACGAAGATGAAGTTGGAGTTTGGTGGTACCGCGAGCAAGGTTGGCAAGACTGGGCTGAGTGGCAAGACTGACGCAGAACTTTTGGCCAAGAGGTACGACGGCTGTTTGAGGTGGAGAGTATGGATAGTGGAATGCCGGCATACTCGCTAGTCCTTCACGATGGCGCAGACCCACGTACTGGCGGGGTTGCAATTTGCGGTTTTACAACTGCTGGAATGGTCGGCGTGATAGCAACAAGCCACATTATTTCAACTCTAAAATTAAACCAATTAGGAACGGTTATGCATGCTGATTTCCCAGCAGTAGCATTGATTCATAACGAAGTTCCTAAACATCCAGTAAGAGTTTATCAAGGAAAATCAGTCGGAGTTTTCACTTCTGAGATACAATTCAAGAATGAAAACGACATCATGTTTGCTAGCACTGTTATTGAATGGTTTACTCGTGGTGGATTTGACAAATTAATTATTATTGATGGGCTAACACGCCCAGATAAAGAAATCACATCAGGTGAATTATTTGGAGTAGGGTCGTCAGAAGCAGCAAGAAAAAGACTACAGGTGGCAGGAATTGAACCAATTCAACAAGGAATTGTTGCAGGGATTACAGGGTTTTTGTTGGGTGAAGGTGACCGATTAGGAATTGATGTTACCGCATTATTAGCAGAAGCATCTCCAATGTATCCTGATGCAAGAGCAGCGGCTCTTGCAGTTGAGGCAGTTAGTGATTTAACCGGTTTGGATATTCCACTAACAGAATTGTTAGAAAACGCTAGAGCGGTTGAAGAATGCGTTAGAGAAACCTTTGAAAATTCCATGTCAATGATTCCGGGACCAGGTCAAACTGGTAAAGGTGAATCAGATGAGCAAGGATATTATCCACCTTCTACTAATGGAGATACAAGAGATCCTTCTTTCAATTGAATCAA
>JAACCR010000145.1 GCA_009937205.1 Methanobacteriota archaeon
AGGTGCTAGTCCAAGCGGATTAGTAAGATACAAAGCAACAAGAGCAGTTGCACATGCAGGTGTTGAATTGGCAAAAATTAGTAAAGCGGTAAGACTTATTGTTGCTACTGAGCATGGTAATGCGCCGAGATTGGTTGCGGGACACCAGCCAGGGATTCCAATCACTGCGGTCAGCGATAGGATTAGAGCAACTCGAAGAGTCCAATTATTGCCGGGCGTTGATAGTATAATTGTCAAAGAACATCAACGCGGTTCAGAAACAATGGAGGCAGCGGTTTCAGCGCTTTTGGCGGATGGAAGGCTCAACTTCGGAGATCGTGTAGTTGCAATTTCAGGAAGCCCTCTTGCAATGAGGGGCGTGACTAGTACAATCCGAATGTATCTCATCTCCAAAGATGGAACTATTCTTGGAGCCGAATAATCGGCCGTAATAACCACTCTCGCTAATGTTTGAAAATTGGGGCATTTGAGATTATTCCGTTCATTATTTTGAATCCATAAGTCCTCTGTGGCCCGATTGTGTCGATTATTATTTACATTAAGTTAGATAAAAACCGTCGCGGTCTTCAAATAGGGGTTTCTTGTCGGCTGACTCGCTAAGGAGTTATCAATATGGGATCTCAATGGGAAGATAGAAGCAAGTCACACCTGAATATCGTGTTTATCGGGCACGTAGACCACGGAAAGTCCACTACTGTTGGACGCCTACTGTTGGACTCCGGTCACATCGAAGGTCACGTAGTTGAAAAGAACGAAAAACTCGCTGCAGAATCTGGTAAGGCTGGATTCGGTCTTGCGTACGTCATGGACGGACTAAAGGAAGAGCGCGAACGTGGTATTACCATCGACGTTGCTCACAAGGAATTTTTCACACCTAATTACTACTGGACTGTTATTGACGCTCCAGGTCACCGTGATTTCGTAAAGAACATGATTACTGGTGCTTCACAAGCTGACGCAGCAGTTCTACTATGTGCAGCAAATGATGGTGTCAACTCACAAACCAAGGAACATGCTTTCCTTGCTCGTGTACTTGGTGTTTCACAACTCATCGTACACGTCAACAAGATGGATATCTCTGGTGTTGACTGGTCCGAAGACAAGTATAAGGCAGCATGTGCTGAAGTTAGCACTCTACTAAAGCAAGCAGGATACAAGCCAGAGGACATACCAATGATTCCAGCATCTTCTCTAAACGGAGACAATGTCTTCAACAAGTCCGACAAGTGCCCTTGGTACAATGGACCTACACTGTTCGAGGCTATTGACAAGGTTACAATGCCTCCTAAGCCAGTTGACAAAGCACTTCGCTTACCGATTCAAGATGTTTACAAGATTTCAGGTATTGGAACTGTTCCAGTAGGAAAGATCGAAACAGGAACTCTAAACGTTGGAAAGACTGTTGTCTTCAATCCATCACAGAAGTCTGCTGAAGTCAAGTCTATTGAGATGCATCACACAATGGTTGACAGGGCAGAGCCTGGTGACAACGTTGGATTCAACGTTCGTGGCCTAGCAGCTGTTGATATCCGCCGTGGAGACGTTGCAGGATACACAGACTCTGCACCTACATTCGTTCGTCATGACGAAACATTCGTTGGACAGATTAGTATCATGGGTATTCCAAAGGCAGTTTCAGTAGGATACACTCCTGTATTCCACGCTCACACTGCTCAAGTTGCAATCCGCTTCTTGGATCTTCTAGAAAAGACCGCCAAGAAAGGAAAGGAAGCAAATCCTTCTTTCCTAAAGACTGGAGACCAAGCAATGATTCGCTTCCAGCCTACCAAGCCTTTTGCAATTGAGCAATTGGAGGACTTCCCACAACTTGCCCGTTTCGCTATTCGTGACATGGGTAAGACAGTCGCCGCTGGTGTTTGTCTAAAGATTGAAAAGAAGTGAGTCTAATTGATTTCATCTGATACTTGGGGGAATTGAAATGGCAGCAGTAACAATCATCAAGTTAACCGGTGAAAACCATTCTGACATTGATTTAGTCGCAGCACAAATTAAGAACATTTGTGAAACAGGTGGTATTTCACTTCGTGGACCAATCCCACTACCTACACGCCGTTTAGTCGTACCAGTTCGTAAGGCACCATCCGGTGAAGGCAGTGAGACATACGATCACTGGGAACTGAGAGTTCACAAGCGTCTTATTGAAATGGATATTACCACTGGTAAGGATGAAAAGGCTCTTCTCGCAGTAGCTCGTATCCAAGTTCCAGATACTGTAGGCATTGAACTTACAATGCGCGCAGTTAACTGAAGTGTTAGTAATTGACAACAATACATCGGCCGTAAGGCTAGTAATTTGACATTCACAGCGCTGCAATCTTTGCAAACCCGCCATCGACCAACATTTCTGCTGTTAGTGAATCTAGGAAGTGAACATCACCCACTTCTAAAGTGACTTCTTCACCTGCAGCGTTAATTATCGCTTCAGGTAACGACTCCAAGATTCTAACTCGGATTAACTCATCAGTCTCAGGTTCAACTTCTTGAACTTCAATCTTATCTTCTAAGATTATTTCACTAGCCTTGGAAGAAGGTGCCAGTTCCATCGCTGCTGCATGACGTATTTCACCTGCCATTCCTTCCATGAAGTCAGACATACCTTCATCTTCATCTTGGGTGGTAGCAATTGCTTCTTGAATTCTTTCATTATTATCTAAATCAGCATGAATGTGCTCATCTAGGTCTGGCCATTCAGTATCACTAAAACGGTCCTCCTCATCAGTTTCCATAGCCTCAATTTTCTCAGGTTTTTCATCTTCAAAAGCCAAAGCTGGAGGGGGGTTGCCAGTCAAATTATTACTGGCGAAAGAATCTAATTGCATGGTTCCAGGTGCATGACGAACTTGGTTTATTCCGCCTTCTCCAGCAATACCATTCTGCATTCCATTCCAGTCAACGCCCATTTTAAAGCGGTCTATTTGAATTTGTAATGCATGATAGAAAGCCTTCTCTTCAGGATCGTGACGATGCCAATCAAGTGACGGTAATTCTTGGTTCTTAGCAGTATTTGCAGTGGCTCTCATCGATTGACTCGCTGCGTGCTGCATCATTGCAACCATTCTCTTACGCGCTAGATCACTTGCAATGCGGCGAATATTTGCTTGTCTTTTCTGGAGGTTTTGCAAGCGAATACCCGTTGCACCCACCCTTAGCATATCTTGAATATCCAAATCAATGTCAGAAAGTAATTTTTTGACATTTTCCCAGAAGTCAGTTCTCGGCAAACTGGTAGGAACATTTCTCCCTGATTGTTGCCGATTGGTAGTGAATAGTTGTTCTTCCACCTCGTGCGCTTGGGCGCTATCGAGTTCACGTGGAGGCGACATTATGGCAACCCTGTCGCCCACGATTCTTGAACCCTTCACTAAAACCGTTTCACACATTCCATACTCACTTTGATATTCAAAGGCTACACCTCGCAGAGCGAGGTGAGTGAAACATGAGTGCCAAGGAAGGATTGAAGGGCGGTAAAAACTCTCAATCTAATCCAGCACTTTTCATTGTATTCATCTTACTAATCACAGCCTATACGCCTATAATAGGAAATTCACAACCAGATACTATTCTTGAAAAATCATCGTACTACGGGGTAGGTGATGTGTCAAAATCAACATCAATTGAGCATTGGTCTGGACCGGACTCCTTCTATCCTAATTCCAATCAAACCGGTGTGAGCCAAACTCTCAATTCGTCAATTAATATCCCATATAATCACAGTGTTAGCACAGCAGAAATATCAATCCAGCCCCTTTTTACTTCAACCAACGGTAATGGAACAATGTTTGGCCCACAATCTGCTAATAATTGGAATGGTACGCACAATGATACAAATGGCATTGGGCATACTGGAATGCTTACGCTAGCAACCAATTCTTCACTTGGAACATTAACTGATTTTGAACAGAATGTTTACACTCCTATCGATTGGCTGGGGCATGGAGATAATGATGACATATGGCATATATTACGTCCGACGATAGATTCGCTCAATACTTCAAGTAGCCAATCCGTACCATCTAGTACGAGTCAAGGAATAGGTTATTTGAGTTCAAGAGCATTAGGTGATATTTATCAAAACTTCAATTCATGCCTTAGTTCATCTGTATTCGAGGTTCCTAATTATGTTAATAATTATTCATTGACAACAAAGGTATGGCTTTCACTTTTAGATTCTGATGCTGTTTGGATTGAAGCGATGAATGATTCGGGGACATGGCAGGTGATCACTCCTGATTCAAATTATAGTAATTCTAGTTCACTAAATGGTTCACCTTCAATGGTTTGGTCGGGTCAAAGCGATGCTTGGCTTTCACAGCGCTTCCAATTAGATTCGATTGTTTCATCACAAAGTAATGAAATCAAAATCAGGCTCTGTCTACAGACCTCTTCAACAGTCAGTGCCCGTGCTGGAGTATTCTTTGATGATTTGAAGCTACATAATGATGGATATCAATCAGGTGCATGGTTACACGGAAGTTTGAACGGAGATGATGCACCAGATGCAAATGGAAGGTTGATTGTTCCAGCAAACCTCAGTAATTTGAGTGGAGCACTAGAGATTGAATTATTTACCAATTGGGATATTGAAGGTGGCACTAACGATGGAATGACCACTTGGCTATCGCTTGACAATGGAACAAATTGGTATTTACTTTCTCTTTCACCGGGACATCCTGGAAACGGGATATGGTATCAAGGGACCTTTCATCAAACTGAATCTAGTGGGTGGGTGCCGATTAGTTATTCATTACCAGCGAATGTGTCTAGTCATGCTAATGCAAGTAATGCCCTATTCAGATTCCTTGTTCAAACCGATTCAATTGTAAATTATGGGGGACTCTCTTCATCTGGTTGGGAAGGAATGGCCATTGACGATATTGCGGTTTATGCCAACCGCAGTACTTCTAGTGCTCAAAAAAGAATAATTACTAATTTTACCAGTTCGAGTGATGGCCTTTATGGTAATCAAAGTGGTTGGTTAAATTATTCAGGAGCAAATGTCAATCAGTGGAATTGGACCAACCTTCTGGGAGCCAATGGTCCAAAAGATATATTCTCCCGCTTTGATAGTGGAAACCTAGCACCTGCGGGCTGGTCTGTACAAACTAGTGATACGAGGAAATTTGAAGTTGGTGCGGTAAGTAATACTGCTGGGTTGGGGCCAGCATCATGGCCTTCGGGAACTAATGGAGCAGGGATATACCTGGACAACAAATACACCAGTAATATGCGAACTCATCTGATAACTCCAATTTACGATATTCCTGAAAACTCTACGGCAAGACTTTCTTTCAAAAGTTGGGTTTGCACCGAAGCAGCTTGGGACGGTGGAGCGGTTTCACTTTCAACAGATGGGGGAGATAGTTGGTGGTATATTCCACCAGATCTGAATGGATTCCATGACCAAATCTCTCAAGTCAATACATTTTCACCATTCTACGGTGAAGGAATATTTGATGGTTCAAACGTCAATGGCGGTTGTCATAATGTCGTTAGAGGATTTGATTTGAAGCAATCTGACATCAGTAACCTTACCGGGCAAAGTGTCAGAGCAAGATTTACTTTCTTTTCCGATACCTATGTGGAATTAGATGGCTGGTATTTGGATGATGCAGGTATTGAAGTAGATATATATGAGCCACAAGGAGAATGGATTTCTAATTTGATTTCATTCGATGACGATTTTCAAAATGGGGGAATCTTGGACGGTTTTGTTGAAGAAACAGGAGGCACCAACATTAGATTTGATATCCTCTCAGCAAACGGAAGTGAAATATTTGGATTACAAAATAAAACACTTCCATTATCAATTGATTTAGATCGTAGTATTCATTCACAATTCCAAGTAAGAGTAAGAATGAGTACAAACTCTCCGTTACAAACTCCAGTATTGAAAAATCTAAATTTCGGTTCAAATTCATATTTTGATGCATTTCACTTACAACATCAATCTAGAGATTACACTATTTCCGGCCAGTCCAATATGGATTACTCAAGTGGACTAGAAATTATGGCTATTGGTCAGACTTCAATTTCATGGGATATCAACGCAGTGTGCCCTATGAAGAATGGAAGATTGACTATCGTTGGAGATAATACTACAATTTCCCACCCAGGATTAATTGTTAATCTTCAGCAATGGGAGGACTCACCAGCGAGAACTATCTATGAGATGGCAAGCAGCACCTCCTTTAGAAATTCAACTACATTGAGTATGACCATGTGTGCAGGTGATGAGATTACTTCTGTAATGTTTGAGCCAGATTGCCTTTTCGCACCTAGAGATACAAAAATAACACTCGGTGATAGTCTGATAATTTTTGAAGTAAGTCCAGGTCAAATGATATTCAATGAGATTCTACAATCTGTCAACGCTTCATCAGTTGACAATTTAATAGATCAATATTTCCAAGGAGGAATGAGAGAAGTTGTCAGTATTCCAATGACCGTCCAAACTTCAAGGGGTGCGATTAAAGTTGATTTTGGCTGGGTTGATGAGCCAATAATGGAAGATAGCATTTCTTCAATTAGTGCAAGCCGTTGGGTACCAGATCAGAACATGAACCTAACCACATTGAGTTGGCGAACAGAGAGCAGCGACCCATTATTTGACTTCCCAACCAAAATAGATAAGGTTACTTTAATGCTATCAACTTCACCATTACAGAGTGATTCATTTGTTGAGGTTGAAGTTGTTAATATTCAAAATAATCCAACCTTCCGTCAAGTCAAGGGGACTGGATTAGCAAGTTTGAATACAGCAAGTTGTCAAATTCAAATAATGCTGAATAGTGTAGAAGTTGATTGGTCAATTGATACACATTGGCTGATGGACGATGTTGATGAAATCCATTATTTGGTTTTGTCAACAGACGAGGAAGGGTTTGAAGTTGGCCCAGGACATTTAGTACGTTCAACGCCATTTAATGAATTTGAGAATGATTTAGAAATAATCGATTTCAATGTTGTTTCAGGTGATTCCAAGCAATTAGGAGATGCGTTTAACCCGTTGTGGCCTTTCCATTTACAGCCAAACCAAACTCTATCGGTAACGGGTAAAGTTAGATTCGAAGGCATTGCCAATACATGGGCTCCGCAGGATTCAGCAGAGATTCAAATTGAGATGAAGGCAGTCCCTCCAAAGAATGAATCTGGTGGAATAGATGAGTGGATTGGTGAACCAATTATTTGGTCGCAAATATGGTACTCATCATTAAATCAAAATTCTGTATTTGATCGAGATTTGATAGTTCCTCAATCATTTGGACAATTCCCTAGCGGAACCCGCTTTGAAATACGCCCATCAATAAGTCGTTTAGGTCCATTAAGCGAGAACTCGTCAACTAGTATTGATACAACTGCAGATTCAGTATTCGTTCCCTTTATCATCGATATCGAAGAGCCAAAAATAATTGCAATATATGCACTTGATTCAGGGGGGATCACTCCAGCCGATGGCCACGTATGGATGTCGGGACAATCTCTTGCATTACGATTATTCATTGAGGACTCAGATGGTCTTGCAAGTCCTCTGAAGATGTATTATTGGCTAGAAAACCATGATGATAGTAATAATGATGGAATAATGCAGGCCAATGAATATAGAGAAATTAGTGTTACATTAAATAACGGTTTATTATCGACCGATATTGATTTGCCGTTATTAGATGATGAACAAATCAAAGCCCCTGAAGAAATGGTTGGTCGCGCTAGTGTATATTTTGTCGGTGAAGATTTAGCTGGCAATTACATCGCTAATGGTGGTTCATTTGGTGAAGAAAATGACTTAGCCACAATCACTGTTGCCAACAGACAGAATACAGTAATAGACTATGATTCTCTAGAGTTTGATACAATACAGGGGGTTCTATTAGCAGGAAAAGAACACCACTTCTCATTCAATCTTACAGATGGAAATGGTATTCAAACACTTGATAGAATTGAATTAGCATTGTTGGGAAGGGAAGATTTTTCAAATTGCTTCATTACATACTTTCCGAGGTATATGATAATTGAATACGATCAATATTGTATTATTTCAGCACCACAAGTTATTGTTACGAAGCATCCACAATCAGCGACTTGGAATGTTGATTTCACATTTAGATTGGATTGGAACGGCTCATATAATTCTGGCCAAGGTGGCGGAATTCCTTCTCTTAAAATATTCGATGAAGGACAAGACCTTGGCCTTGGTGTTAGTAAAATAAGTATGTTTTTGTGGCAACCATCATTTGAAATTGAATTAGAAATTACCAGTCTAGAAGATATTACAGAACCAGTTGGAGTTATTGAATCTAATAATATGTGGCTGCTTAGAGGTGATGAGATTGAATTATTTGCAACATTAATGCACAAAGGAACTGGATTGGCAGCAGAATATTTCCCTGACGAAGCAGTATTAAATTGGCACTTAAGTGATACAGAGAGAGATTCATATGGTATAATTGAACTTGGTATCGATGGTAATATTTACCTTCTATTGGAGATTGATAATGAAATTGTTAAGAATAGATTTGCGACTTTGGAATTGTATATTTCAGGAACCAATATTGCCATTCCTCAACCGTTAATGATCAATATGACAATAGATGATTCTCCACCATTATTAACAATTCCAACAGGATATCTAGCAATTATAAATTCTGATGAAATGGAAAACGTTGATGTCGCCGTATTGATTTCAGATTCTGCTGGAATGAAAAACACCGAAATCACCATGCATTGGCATTTCCGTCGAGCAAATCAAATAGTCATGGGAAGTTATGGACAAGCCATAGTACCCTATAATTCACATTCAGGAACTACTACGACCTTTTTGGCAATAATTGATATGACCTTAGAAGACCAATCAATATTACAAGCATTTGATCGTGTTGAGATTTGGTTTGAGGCTACGGATAAAGCGGGATATGAATTGCAAGGCTATGGTAGTTCATTTTCACCAATTCAACCATTATTTAGATGGATTGACTTTGAACCAAGATTTGATATTATCCAAGCAACACCTTACCGTCCGATGATTGGAGAGGAACTCAATATTACAACACGAGTTGTAAACGAAGGGGTTTTGGGTGGTGAAATCACCTTGGTACTAGCTGATTCCGATGGAAAAATATACGCAACAGAGATCGTTTATCTTGAATCTGGTCAATGGCAGCAATTCAACTGGACAATAGAGGCCTGGAAAACAGGAAGACTTGGCTTAACATTACAAATCCTCAACCAAACAGGGGAAGTACCGATACCGCTTGCCAATGTAGCAGAGATTCCTGAAGAGTCTATATCTGCAACATCTGGATTATTGGGACTTTCAATTCTGATGGTCTTATTCTCAGCAATAGGATTATTCATGGCAAGTCAAAAGAGAAAACGAATGGTTAATGAATATGAAATGAAGAGAATTGGGCATTTAGTCGCAGCACATGCCTCTGCCCCACCACGCCCTACAGATTTAGATGAAAATAGTCAAGAGGAATAGTCAAGAAGAGAAGGCAGCACGCCTCAACTACTAGCCGAGGTACCCGAGTGGTCAAAGGGGGTGGATTCAAGCTCCTCTGCATAATGCTTCGCAGGTTCAAATCCTGCCTTCGGCACCAAAATGACCGATAATCAATGAATTACCTCAGTTGTTATTTTGCTTTGGAACACTATATCTTCGCTCTTTCAATTTAGTTTTGTTATTAGCTTAGAATTGCATCCACCAGCGGTTTGAAGGTATCACCATGTGGATGCGGTGAAATTACATCTGCTGCGTTTTTAATTTCTTGAAAAGAACCACCGACTGCTATTGACCAATTGGCTAGTTCAAACATTGACAAATCGTTTGGAGCATCTCCGACACATAACAAATCTTGAGATGATAAATTCATTCTGTCTAAGATGAATTCTATACCCTTGCCCTTTGAGAGTTCAGGGGACATCAAATGAATTGCAAAACCAGTACGAATTACATTTAGATGCGACCACCTACTTTGTGAAATTTTTTCTTTAATCAATTGTAAATCTTCTGAAGGAAATAAGCACCACTCGCTTTCCCTCCAAGCATTGCTCTCAATTCCTTGCGGATCAAGACCTGGTATTTCTTCAGCGAGCCATAGTGCCGCC
>JAACCR010000004.1 GCA_009937205.1 Methanobacteriota archaeon
ACATCTAGTGCTTCACCTAATTCTGGCAATTCACCAGGCTCTTGAAGTGAACTTTGATGTGGACTAGGTGGTAAGGGGTTACTAGGAATTTCTCCCTTTCCATCCATCCAATCCATCCATTGTAAGTATCTCTTTTCTCTCCTATGTTTCAATGATGCCCATAAATCTTGTAAATCAACATTATTGGTTTTGAAGTGAGTGATTCTAAGTGAGAAGTTTTGTGGATCTACTTCTTCCATTCTCAATAATAGTTCACGCAACCGAGTTCTAACCACTTCATCGCCATCATGCCAAAGTGTTGTCATAATTCCTCTCTCATCGTCTGGGAATTCGGTGATATAATCTCGTAGATTAACTACCAAATTACGCCGTACAATCGGTAGTGGATGCTTGGTTAGAATCTTCACTTTATCGGCCCACATCGTGGTGTCTAGGAATCTCAAATCAGAAACTGTTGAGGCTGCAACGGCCAAAACAATTTCATCATCATCTTGTAACATCTTTTCCAAAAATGGAATCGCGTCATCACCAATTCTTCGGAATAATCTAGTCAAGACATCGGCCATCGCCCTCCTGACCAAAACTTCGTCTCTCTTATGCAATCTATTGGCTAATGCAATTCCTGC
This sequence comes from Methanobacteriota archaeon, assembly GCA_009937205.1. Lineage (GTDB taxonomy): Archaea > Thermoplasmatota > Poseidoniia > Poseidoniales > Poseidoniaceae > MGIIa-L1. The sequence goes on from JAACCR010000004.1 coordinate 627, forward strand.
TTCTAAATTAACTTCTAACAAACGTGCAAGGCATAGTGAAGTTTTGACTGCAACCTCTTCATTTGGATCACTAGCTCTACGCAATAAAATATCCGATAGGCCTAGTGGTTCAACCAATTCTGCTCTCTGTATGAGGAGGCGTGTCCACTCGATTACCAGTAAACGACGATCATCATTTCCACTTTCCAATCTTGTTAGAAGCCACTTGGCTGCCTCCACTCCTTGTTCATGTGCAACAACTGAAGTAGAGCGTGGAATCATTGCGGTTGGATCCCAGTCAGTATTTTGAGGGCCTGCTTCTGGTTGTGTATGCCAAGTTCCAGGGCGCTCTGCCAAGGCAATCGATTCAATCAAATGATATCCTTGATGAACTGGTTGTCCTCTTGGAACCGTGGAAAGGCCATCTATCAGAGCGATAGCTAACCACCATCGGTCAACATTCGGTGCTTCTGGGTCAAATGCTTGACTGAGCCAATTTAGAGCAATGGTGTACAATAATCGTTCAGCCACTTTGTCTACTCTACGACCAAGCCATTTGTCATGTGTTTCAAATGGGTCATCTGAAAGATTCATCCGATGTGGAACTATTTGGTCAACAACAGAATTCAAATTAGCCTCAAACATTCCTCTGTCAACAGACATCATGGCCAATCCCAATTCAACAATATCATTAGGAGATATTGGATTTATGACTGGAAAATCGGGGTCAGACATTGGAGGTTGTGGTAAAGGCCAAGAGGTTGTCCCCCTCTCTAATGCCTCTACTAAACCAGTTGCGACTGCCTCATAGGCTAAGTCGGAAAGTTTACTCCGCGCTTTGGACATATTCATGCCTCAAATATCTAATTCGATGTTGAGGTTTTGAATCAATTCCTTGTAACGATTACGAATAGTTACTTCGGTAACACCTGCAACTTCTGCAACTTCACGTTGAGTGCGTCTTTTACCACAAAGAACAGATGCGATGTAAATAATTGAAGCTGCGATTCCAGTAGGTCCTCTTCCACTAGTCAATTCCTTCTCTTGAGCCGCCTTGATCAATTCATATGCCTTTGCTTCAACTTCAGCATCTAAGCCAAGTCCTGAACAGAATCTTGAGATATAATCTTCAGGTCCTGTCGGCATAATCTTCATCTTCAATTCGCGTACCATGAAACGGTATGTACGGCCAATTTCCTTGCGGCCAGTACGTGATGCTTGTCCGATTTCGTCGAGCGTACGAGGTACACCACATTGTCGGCATGCTGCATAGAGTGATGCTGCTGCAACACCTTCAATTGAGCGTCCACGAATCAATCTCTTGTCAACTGCTTTCTTGTAGTTGACTGCTGCTGCTTCTCTTACAGACTTAGGCAATTCTAAACGGCTCGCCATACGGTCAAGTTCAGCCAAAGCCATTGCTAAGTTACGTTCAGTAGCGTTGGAAACTCTGCTTCTCTTTTGCCACTTTCTCATACGATAGAATTGTGAACGGTATTTTGAATTGATTGTTTTTCCAGAATAATCCTTATTCTGCCAATCAATGTCAGTTGACAAACCTTTGTCGTGTAACATAACGGTCATTGGAGCTCCTGTTCGGGCTCGCTGATCGCCTTGTTCTGGAGAGAAAACTCTCCATTCTGCGCCTTGGTCAATTACATTGTCTTCTAAGACCAAACCACAATCGTCACAGACGACTTCACCACGAGTTTCGTCTCGTGTTAATTCTCTACTTCCACAATCGCTGCATTTTACGGTGTCTTCCACTTGTTGTTCATCCATTTTAATCCCGCCTCCCCACGATGAACGCGATGTCCAACTTGCAGGGTAATAGTAATTCAATCCCCCCAGCGTGGGATATTTAAACCCTGCGCCGGCACAATCTAATAGTCGTAATGTCAAAACATGACGCAGTTGCCCGAATTCTATCAAATAATATAAAATTACTTTAATTCTTATTCAAAATTCCCCGACTTCAAACAAAATATTTTCCCTAGATGAATTAAAAAAACCCAATCCGATTGAAAAATACTGTTTTTTGACAAAATAACAATCTGATATCTGGGGCTAGGTCTGTGTTTTGGCAAGTTCCGAACCCGTTATACCTACCCGACTCTTGAGAGAGTTTGAGGGAGAATCATGCGAGGGGACTGGCCAACAAACGAAATCTCCCTCACCGAGGGAAAAAGAGTACTATTTTTGACCAAGGATTTAGATCTAATTCGTAAACAATTATACGATGGTTTAGATTTGAAAATGGAAGATTTACGTATTGAAGATTTACTCGATGACATCAATACTGATGTTATGACTCCTGCTTGGGTTTGTTTTGATCATTCTCCTGTTGAAATTGCCAAGAATGCTTATGCAGGATTAATGCATAATGGACTAAGAGTATTCAATGAAAATGCACTAAAGAATGGAAATTTTGAAGTAATTGTTTCTGGTCAACGCAAAGGTACTGGCTCTAGTAGAGAAACTGCACCGCAGTGTGAACGCTGGTCTGGAATAAACATCGTAATCGCTGCATCATTCGCCCCCATTCATGAAAGAAATAATATCAATCTAGGGCAACTGATGGGCGACCATGCTATGTTAACTCGTTTACAGAACGGAGAGAGCATTGCTCTATCGGAGTTCACAGATAGATACGACCCTGTAACAAAAATAATTCTTGAAAGAGGTGGATTATTTGCTTTCGCAAAAGCACTGAAGGCTGGTGATGTTTCTTTGCCCGCAATCAATACGCCATCCCGCCCAATGACTATGGCAGAGAAGATCATTGCACGTAATTTAGTCGGACAAGATGATGGTCAATGTGTCAAGCCACATGACCCAGTGATTGCTCAAGTACAGGGTGGATATTCTCACGAATTCACTACTGCGCAAGTTCATAATTTCCTTATTGAAGAATATGGTGAGGATTATAGTTTACCAAACCCAAGTAAATTTGCAGTCTTTGAAGACCACTTGCTCTACGCCCACCATAATCCAAAATTTGTCCCTCATATGGCAAAGGTTCAGGTTCTACGGGATTTGCAGATTGAATTTCAGCAACATACTGGTGTTCGCGATTATTCAGCTCAAGACGGAGTTTCGCCTGGAATTTGCCATCAAGTAGCAAGAGAAGAATTCATAGAAGTTGCAGATTTCATCCAAGCTACTGACTCCCATACCTGTATGGGCGGTGCATCCAATGCCCTTACTTGGGGTGTTGGTTCAACCGAATATGCTAACTTGGTTAGTGCAGGATTTACTTTCGTAAAAGTCCCTGAATCAATCCGATTTGAATTGGTGGGTACTCTAAACAATGGATGTACTGCTAAAGATATTATTCTCTACATTTTATCTGATCATGCTCGCGAAGAATTAACTCTTAACCGTAGCATGGAGTTTGGTGGCTCTGGTCTCACTTCAATCTCAGCCGATGAAAGAGCGACTCTTTGTAACATGGCCACAGAATGCTCCGCAAGAACAGGAATATGTGAAGCGGATGACTTACTGTATGATTGGATGCTTAAAACTCAACCACATCTTGATCTTGATGTTATGAAAAGCCTTGCAGTTTCTCCTGATAAGGGCGCAGAGTATACTGGTGGAGTTCACGTTATCAATCTCTCAGAAATCGTACCGATGGTAGCACATCCAGGTAATCCTGACGAGGGAATTCCAAGCGATCCGACAAATGGCGCCAATATTACTGATATTGGACAAGTCGAAATAAACATCGCTTATGGTGGCTCGTGTACTGCTGGAAAAGAAGACGATATTGCTTACTATGCTTTGGTTTGCCAAGCAGCAGAAGATGCTGGTTTAACGGTCAAAGATGGTGTTGAATTCTATATCCAATATGGCTCGGGAATCGTAAAAGAAATGGCTGTACAGAAAGGCTGGCATGCCTTATTTGAACGGGTAGGAATCAATTTGATTGACCCTGGTTGTGGTGCTTGTATTGGTGCAGGGCCTGGCGTTTCTATCAACCAAGAACAAGTTACTGTCTCAGCGATTAATCGCAATTTCCAAGGTCGTTCTGGCCCAGGGAAACTGTATTTGGCAAGCCCACTAACAGTAGCAGCATCAGCATTTACAGGCATCATTACTGCTTGGAATGATGATTTGTTCAATTGAGTGGGTGTATACGACTGCAACGGTACCCATTGATAGATTCATTTGCTCTGAGGTGAAAAATCTAGCAGAACCTTGCC
>JAACCR010000035.1 GCA_009937205.1 Methanobacteriota archaeon
GCATTTGGTATTCTCCTTCTTGTTGGGCCTCCCGCCTTTAATTCAGTTGCATTAGGCATCTATACTCAAGGAGGAGGTGAATTTGATTCCGGAGAAGGAGATCATTCTGGTGAAGTATCAACTCCAACCGATAAGCAGTCATGGGATTTTGCAAAAGGTGCCGGCTTGTTCGTTTGCAACCTGATTCCACTGCTAGTTTTTGTCACCATCTGGCTGCTCAGCAGGCGTTCAAACTCGAGTTCGGTGACGACTGATGATCAGAATCCTACAATAAAAGTGAACAATTAAATCGGTGCTTGCAAATCATTTCTTTGAGTTGCGAAGTGGATAAGTGAGTGCCATATGTTCCCAAGGGTTGCTCCATAACACCATTGTGGATTTAAATTCAAGAGAAAAATTCAGGATATAAACCAGATAAGATTGGTATAAGGCCCAATAGAAATGATGGCCAATTAAGTATGAGTCCAGCGATGGCTTCACTCTTTCCAACGCCAGTTTTCTTTGCGTTAAAATATCCTATGTGTGAAAAGATAATGCCTAAAAATGCAAGTGGGATTGAGAAGATACAGCAAATTAAAAAGAAAAACGGAGACATAATTGAAAACACCATGGCGGCGATTCCTAGGACCACTCCCGCCGTTGCAGAGGCATTATTCCGAGATACTCCAAACACCATCTCTTGTTGATTTTCATAAGCATGGGGTGGCTTTGCTCCCTTCACATCTGGTCTACCCACTAATAGTGAGGGGGACTGTTGCGGGGGTTGCATTGAATCACACTAGGAGCATCTTCGCTTAATCATTATTGGGAAATCTAAACCCTTTGAATTTAGTTAAGTCTGCTTGTTCATTCTTGTTCAGACCCGTCATTACGCCAAATTGTAGTTGAAATTCTAGCAGCCATTGGAACTAGATTCATTTTCCCATTGAGTTCAATATCTACGCAATCAGAACTTCCTTCTAATTCAACTGCTAGGAAAGTTCTACTTCCAACATTAATTGTATCAACGAATACTTCTTCTCCATTATGTAAAAACCTTGGATCTACATTAACAACTTTCCAAGGTTGTCCTTGAGGGGCATCGAAACGTAGTGCGGCCAATTCCCAATTGCCTTCTAAAACATGAATTCCAACAATCAACGGCCAACTACCGCTGACCTTTACCAATCTCTCATCAACAGTCCATGCAGCGATTGCAATATTTTCAGTTCTATGCTGGGCAGTAGGCTTACCCCATGTTTCTAGGCCGCTTTCCCAGTCCAAAGTTGCGATTGCCATTAGCGCTGCAACTAGCTCGCTACGAGAGGTCTTAATATCTGAAGTACCATCATCTAGGCGTTGTTTAAACCAAGCTAACCTTTCCTTTTTACTGGCCATTACTTTTGCGAATTTCTTCTTCTTTTGTAAATCAAATACTAAAAAAGCAACAGGAATTAAAAATAGTGAACCGAGTATCCACCTCATAATTCCTCCATAGCGAACGGCTTTATCGCTTGGAGGGAACCAAGGCTCTTCACCTTCATCAATGAGTGTGTATTGAGTGGATAATTGATACAAAATAGATTCATCTTCTTGACCCCACGAATTATTTTGCGAGTTCAAGTATAGGTCGCCATCGATCAGCGAAATACGCACGAAATGAGTCCCTGGTCCAATTTGAAGAGCGGTTTGCAACTTTCCATTACTATAATTTGCTTCAATAAAATCATTAGCAATCCACATTTCTTGATCCATATTCCACATTTCTATTAGCAAATTTTGAACATCACCTTCAGCAGTAATTTGTACTAAGTGCAATGAGTCTTCCCAAGTATCTATCTCAATTTTATAGACATCAGAAACATCATGGATACTAAGAGTTAGTTCAGCATGATGAACTAGGTCATCAATTGGCAGAATTGGATATGAATCATTATCTGATTCAGCGGTCATCGGTAATAGAGATGGGGCCTCGTTTCCAGAATTAAGGTCCGAATAATCAGATAGATACATGTCAAGCCAAAACACAGGGGCTTCAATAGAGATGATCGCAGCACTTGAATTAGGATATGCAAAAATTGATTGTGCTCTATCAGCCTCTATCTGGATAGAATCCATCGCTATCATAGTTCCATCAACGATATGAGTCAATTGAATAGTTACATTATTTTGCTGAGGGACTAAAATCAATTCACTTGTGTCATTCCAATCTACAGTTGTAGTTGTTCTCGTATGACCAGTTAAACAAGCACCATATGTAATTGAATAGCATTCTGAATCGCTCATCTCACTCATTTTGTGAACAGTACGAGCAACTACCCAAGCAGTGTTTTGTGATGCACTATCAAATTTCATTATAATTCGTCCATCTTCATCTGCAACCCAATATACAGGGTCTGGAGTTAGGGATGGTTCAAAGGCAGCCATAGTGGAAATTATTGACGAATAAGACACTTCGCCTGTTTCATTTTGGAAGAATGCACTAATCTCTAAATCAGCTGTTGAGTGAATCAAAGAAATCTCCAGACTATCGCCCTTTTCAATTTCAATAGCAACATATTCCGAATTATCATTGTCGAGAACCCCTGAAATATATGAATCACTATTCAACTCACCAATGGAAATAGCAGCCAAATATCCTCTATCCGCCTCAAGACATGAGAATTGAGAATCACAAACTCCACCACTATCTAGCGCAATGGTCTGCGAAGGTGCAGGTCTAATTGTAGGGTAATTTTCAGAAATTACATCAGTGAAGGTATACATTACCGTCTCAGTAATATCTGAAACAATTTCTAAAGTTGCTAATCCCGATTCAGTTGCTTGAATTACAGCAGTATTGGTCGTGCTAATACTTTGTTCAGCAATGGACATCGTAGCAGTGCATTGGCTACATTTGACAGTTACACTAAGCCACTGACCGACTTCAACAGTTGTATTTACGCTGTGAATTTGGTATACTTGAGATAGAAACCCCACAATCCTTCCATCAACAACTGATACAGAATTACTTTGTTGAGCATCAACAGTAGGAATTAACGAAAAAAGCATTAAACAGATTATCAAAACAACAGCAGAGTTTGGTTTTGTAATACCACTTGGCACCATCTCACCTCTGCTGTCCATGATGCATCGTAGAGTAAGAGGACTTTCAATCCATCTCTTTGAAACTGTTCAAATGCTTCAAGAAGCCCTGTCATCAGCCCACGACATGGCGGAAGGATTAGGGCGGGTTGTTCTCACTCGTGATCGCTTTGCCCGAAGTTGGGGTTTAGGTGATAGGAAAACGCCTACTGCTCACACGCCAGCCCTAGTATTGCTGGATGGTGATCAAGATGTATCTGCAAATATAGCACCCTTTAAGTCGTCTCGGAGTGGAGATATCCCGGCAATACTAACACTTCAATCAAGGCTACCATTATCGCCACCTAATTTCACAGAAATTTCTCCTAGTTATGAAGTTTCAATCGGTAATGTATTGCCTCCCTCACTTGATGAAGCAGATGCCGGTGAAGTGGCAGGGACTTCGAATCTATTACCAGTTTCTTGGCAGAGATTGAAGCATGATGATACTCTGATGGATGCTGAATTATTTCCGGACATAGTAGTTCTGGTTGACGCATTGCAATTGACCAGCCAGCCAGGAAAATTAGTAGAAGCGATTTCTGTATTGAAGCGGAGATTCCCTGGTGCACTATTGTGGACTCCTGGTATTGGGGGGCCTGATAATCTAGCAGTGTTGACTTGGTTCGGTGTAGATTTATTCGATATGGCAAGGTCTCGCCAAGCATCAGCTGCAGGAGTTCTGCTCAGTGTTGGTGGACCAAGATATACTGTTGATTCTATGAATGAGAGTAGCGATATGGATTCGCAACTCTCACAGTGGGTTCAAGCGATTGCAGAAACACGTGCTGCACTAGAACAAGGAACCCTCCGTGCACTTGTTGACAAACAAAGTTTGAACAGTCCAAAATTGGTTGAGCATTTACGCCGACATGACACACTGGTCGCAGGTATGAAAGGTATTTTGACCTCACATGTTGACCGTAAAAGAGTATTCAATTGTTATTCACAATCGGCTCAATCAGATCCGATTATAGCAGAATGGGAGAAGTATATTAGCACTGATTATCGTGCTCCAAATAACTTAGACCAGGTGCTTATTTTACTTCCATGCAGCGCAAAGAAACCATACAGGTTATCCAAGTCACATGGCAGATTCATTAGAGCTATCGGCACCAGTGCTTGCCATGAAGTAATAGTTACTTCACCCCTTGGTTTAGTTCCTAGAGACTTAGAAGAAATTTGGCCAGCAGCCCACTATGATATTCCAGTGACTGGTGATTGGAGTAGCGATGAAGTATTAAAAATTAAGAGAATGTTGACCGCATTACTAGCAAATCACTCATACAAGAGAATAATCAATCACAGTGGAATGGATTTATCCTTTGTTGATGTTGAGATGATAGATACTCGTCAAGGCCAATCAGCAGGCACATTTGATGTATTGCAAGTTCTAACCGATGCTGTAAAAACTGCTGTTTCAGACTTTTCATTATCACGTCGCCGCGGTGAGCAAATCAATATTGATAATTTTTCAAGTGTAGCGAGAAAACACATGAATAATGACCATTGGCTAGAAGGGGTAAAAGTTAGAGGAAAGCCTCCTCGCTGGAAGATTGAAGAAGGAGGCAATCAATTGGCACAGTGGTCGATAGACCGTGGTGGTTTTTCTTTATCAAAGGCGGTTGTATTGAAATTATCTCAACATAAATCACTTCCAGAAGTTCATATCAAATCAGGGGTATCTTGGAAGGGTGATATTTTCCATCAAATCGTAGAGTCGTTTGATTCTTCAATCAAAGCAGGACAAGACCTTTTGGTAATGCAAGATGAAAAAGTTATCGGTTTGGCAAGAGCCTTTGCTCCTGCTTGGGAATGGGCAGGAACACCTGGACGGTTAGCCAAATCACATCAAAGAATATGATGTGGTGATTTGGTAAATTATTCTGTACCGTACACCGTTTGGTAGATTGGTTTCACATGGCCGCCATACAAAGCGGTTAAGAGGGGGAGTTAAGTCGCCGAATCGTTAGGAGTAGTTTGACATGGCACGTATGTACAAATCCCGAAGTGGGAAAAGCGGTTCAAGTAAGCCATTTGTATCAGAAGCACCTTCTTGGTCTAATACAGACAAAGATGCTGTTACTGAACTTATTCTAGAACTTGCAAAGAGTGGAAAGACAACTGCTGAGATTGGAACTATCCTTCGTGACCAACACGCAGTTCCAAACGCCCGACTTGTAATCGGTATGCGCATTGGGAAACTCTTGTCTGACAATAATATCGGCGGAAAATATCCTGAGGATATGATGAATCTAATGCGTCAAGCAGTTGCAGTCATCAATCATCTTGGTTCTGGAAACCACAAAGATCTTCACAACAAGCGTTCACTTGAATTGACAGAGGCAAAAATCCGCCGTCTTGCACGCTATTACAAATCGGAAGGAAAACTACCTGAAGACTGGCGATACAAGCGAGACGAACTTCGTTTGATGGTAGAGTGAACCTCACGCTACAACAATTTGTTATTGTTTCTAGAGTCATTGCTGATTTTTAAGCAAGAGTTCCAGCGTTATAATCAGCATATGCTTGCATAATCTCTTGCTCAGTATTCATTACAAATGGGCCATAACGAGCGATAGGCTCGTCAATTTCTGGACCCGCTAAAAACAATATATTCACATCTTCTTTTGTAGAGTCACTAACTGATAAATGTACTTCATCACCATCGCTGAGGATTCCTAATTGGCCATCATTTAGCGTTTTTTGATCAATGCTTAAACTCCCTGAGAAGCAATATATCATGGCATTCAAACCCTTGTCGATAGGTTGAACAATTTTTCCTCCAGGTTTCAATGTCATATGTAAAAATGTAATTGGAATGACTGTATCAATTACCGCAGATTGGTTCAAACTTTGACCAGCGATGACTCGAACTGTTACCAACTCATCTTGCGAACTCACCACCGGAATATCTTCTGCAGGAACATCTTGATATCTTGGTAGCATCATTTTATCTGCTGCTGGTAGATTAACCCAAATTTGGAAACCATGCATAACTCCACCAGTTTTGTAGAAGTCGGGATGAGGTAATTCTGAGTGAATAACACCTCTACCTGCAGTCATCCATTGAACATCACCTGGGTTTAATTCGCCTGAGTTACCAGCAGAATCAGCATGATTCATTCTACCTCTTAGTAAATATGTTACAGTTTCAAAACCACGATGAGGATGATTCGGAGCACCGATTGCAGCGCTAGGAGGCCAATTTACTGGGCCCATTTCATCAAGCAAAAGAAAGGGGCTGGTCAAAGCACTCATCGGAATGGGACGTCTTACTGGGAAACCGCCACCCTCTAGAACAGTTCTTGTCGGTACAGTTGTTCTCAGTGTCCTCCTAACGCTCAAGTAATCCCCTCATTGGAATGTTGTTGGGCATGGGTGATAATGTAGACGGTTACTATTTTGAAACCTATCTGAACATTTGAATCAATCACTGAGATTAAAGAAGGGTTGCATATAGCAGGATTACCGGAGGGGTCAACAATGCATGATTTATTATCAACTGCCCCATTCGCCGATGTGCGAAATATTCTAACAGATGTTGCATCCAAAATTATGCAAGCAAAGATAGTTCACATCCATGCACCGGCTGACCTTGAAGGAGTTCTTGCTCTTTCCCAAATTGAATCAGCTTGTCTAGATAATGGCATTAGATATCAACGAAAGTTATTGCCTAGTCATAGAAATATTCCGCGTGATGAAGTCCCGCAACCGCAACCGATTGGTGAAGGATTACTTGTTCATATCGACCCATTTGATGATACTTGGCAAGTCAAGGAAATCCCAGCCACTGAATACATTCACATAATGCCTCTTTCAGTTGGCGTGAGAATGGGTACAAAAAAATCTGAACGTATGGGTGGACTAGATGTGGTTGCGCAGTGCTCCGCAATCGCTGCTATAATCGCACCAAATGGAATACGAGTTCGCAGGCTGATACCATTTTCAGGAAGTGGACTTTGGCTACGTGAAGCACTCGATACAACATTTGACCCAATACACACTTTCCTCCGAGATCACCTTCGTGATGAAGGTTCATTGCGTACAGTTAGTTTACCAGAAGTAGAGAAGCCAGCCAGTGCAATGATTCCAAATTTGGCCGAAAGGATGCTTTCTCGTCTATCTAAGAGTTGGCCAAAAATGAACATTGATGAACGCAGTCAGGCACTAAGTGAAATGATACTTCCAACATTAAATGACTCAACACTTTCAACCCCACGTTTAGAAGAATTAGTTTGGCATCGCTGTGTAATTAGTACATCACCAATCGATATTACAAGCCAATTATTTTTGGCATCAAAGCAGTGGCCAGATGAGGATGCTAAGGTCAAACTATTCGCTTCAGAACTTCTTGATGATTTCATCACAACTGGAAATTTAATTCAATAATTTGTACCGACGGGTTGAAACCACACAACACATTGGGTTAAGCATGGCTATTGAGCGATTGTTGACCGGAAGCATACGCGACCAAGTCAAAGACCTAATGTCTACAGAAGACTTGGTAATTGAAGCATTTAGAGATTTAGTAAAAGATGAATTGAAATCACATATCAGAAATGTTGTTGATGCTGACCCAGAATTGAAAGCAGAAGTCAAAGAAGCTGTTTCATATTATTTTCATACCAAAGCAAGAACAATTTATGCTGAATTAAAAGCAACCCGTGCTGCAACACGCCTTGGCTTGAGACTGCTTCCAGATGATTTGCAAGGTGAAGTTGGAGAGGCAGTAGTTTCATTATTCGAGAAAGAGTTAGGTACATTGCTAGAAAAGGCCTTGTAATATTTCACTTTCGCTAGACTGATTAGTCGCGTATTTTGATGCATAGACGATTTTTCAATCGTTGGGGTTATGTGTCATGCCCTTTCCGTTAGGTATTAGTGGTGTCAATGTCACAACAGCCGTTTTTAATTTTGACACTTTTCCTTTGTTCATTAATGGCTCCTATGGCTATTTCACCGGCCATGATTGCAACTGCAGAAGAAGTAGTGGTTTGTTGTGATTCGGAAACTGTTGACTTACATCTTCTGGGTTCACCATCCGCAGGTACATTGACCCCTTTCTCTCAGAAATTAGCTGATGTTTCACAAATGGCAACAATTTCTAATGCCGTTACATCAGAAGAAGAAGTTGGATCTTGGACTCTCAATTCTGTTTGGACGGGATCTTATCCTTCAGATACTTGGACATTATCTATTCCCTATGAAGTTAGCAATGCAGGTGGTGCCCAAATAAATGCATCAGTTACAATTACTGCAGGCTCTATAACTCTCGGTGAAGCATTTACTAGTGATTCATTTCTACCACCTGGAGAAGGAACTATTAATTTTGATATTGATATTGAACAAGGAGTTTTATCCAATCCCATCAAAGTTGAATTGACTGCAAGAACAATAGTATTTAGCGTCCCTGCAGGTGATGCTAAATTGGAATTAAAATGGGGTTCATTTGATGATGATGCAATATTAACTGCTACAATTCCGCTACTTGAATTAAAGTTGCTTGACCCTGAAATTGAAGGAACAAACGTCTACTTGCCTCTAGTTATTGATTCACCTTGGGGGATGGAAACATTAGCCCACTCCGATTCAATTACTATGAAAGTGAACGGAATTGAATTGACAGATGACCCAATTGAAACATCAGTCGGTAATGCAGTTAGAATCACTTGGACGTGGGCTGGTGCCAGTGGTGGGATAGAAAATATCAATGTTGAAGTTATTTTTAATTTACAAACTTCTGGGCCAACATTATCTGTTTCTAGTATATTTGAAATTGAAACATTCGATACCGGCGGAGGTACTGGAAGTTATTATCCTCCTGATGAGCCACTACGTACAAATGGAGATGGAAGCCCACTTCATATTACTTCTAATGTGGAACTAGAGACGGTCAATGGAAAACTAAAACTATCTCGTATTACTACTATTGAGGTAGATGGAGAAATGGCTTTTTGGATGCGCTGGGGTATGGACCACATTGGTGATGACAACCCACTGCTATCTCCAGTACTAGGTTACTTCAACGCTGGAGCTGTCGGTGAGGCAGAAAGAGTTAGCAGATTTATTGAGCCAGTAGAAGTTGATGAATTTGAACGGCAATTGAGCAACCTTGCAACTGTATATCTAGCATCTGGATTGTATATTGATGCAGAGGAATTATTAGGTTCATTTAGGGATTTTGAGACGATCGGAATTGAATTGGACTTGCAAGGTGAAGATGCGGTAATAACTCATCCGCTAACACTTAAATTCTCAACAACTGAATATGTAGAGGATGGTAAAGGAATCGATTTAATTCGCAGTTTCATCATAGTTCAGCCTGCTCCAATATGGGCAGACTACAAGTTAGAAGTTAATGCTAAGACAACAGCATCAACTTCATTTTCCGCAGCAACTTTACGGGAAAGCAAAGACTTGACATTCAAACATTCAAGGCTTCCTTGGGGTGAAATACTCTCACTTGAAGGCGATAATATTCCGCAAGATGAGGATTTCACCCTCTCAATTAACCCAACTTCTTCCCCAATACATTCACCAGCCCCTCTATTTATTCTTGTAGTGATGACCTTCCTTGCAGGTTGGTGGATTGCTTTACGCATGACTGCTAAGAGACATCGCCGTTGGTTATACGGTGAGACAGTTTTAATTCTCGTAGTAGCAGCGATACATTACTTTGCATTCCCAGCACTATTTGTAGCAGGTTCAATTGCTACAGTAGTTATAATCTGGTGGTTTACTGCAATAATTAGTCCAAGGCGTTTGGATATAGCAGAGATGAATGATCCGGTACTACCTAGCATACCATGTCCTGCTTGCTCTACCTCGAACTTAGTTGGTAGCGATGAACGCCCGTTCAGATTCCCTTGCAATGGTTGCGGAAGGGTAATCAAATTAGTTGCTTGAGGCTTAAGCCTTGAATACTTGTTTCAATGATTTGACAATACTTCTCGCTTGTGCATAATCTGATGGTGAAAAGTATCCAGCAAATTCTCCATCATTTACGGCAACTACCGCCTGAGGACTACGCTTTTTTATTTCAGCAAGAACTTCACTTAGTGGAGTTGCCAATTCTACTTGAAGAAAATCCATTTCCATTATTTGATTACACTTTGTTGAATTCATATCAGAACCCTTTGCAATTGCAGTTAACATTTGTTTTGTTCCGATTACACCCTTAACTTGGTTATCGTCATTGAGAATAATCAGTACTCCACCAGGGACGCTGAGAAGTCTATTTGCTCCCTCTTGTAATGAATCATCCAAGCCCGCAGTAATGTGTTCATCGTCAAGTTCTAAATCTGCAACAGTCTTCGTCACTGGTTTCACCACTCCGAGTTCCATTGCCATGCTCTATGATTGTTTTGGAGATGGCAATCTGTATAGTAATCTCAATTGTGTGTGAAAACTATTTTATTTTTAGCGACTATGATCCCGTACCCGATTCGCTCCATTTGTACAGCAGTACCTATTGGATAGTCATGGTTTTCAAACTTACCTTGAATAGAAACTAATTCACCATCTTCAACCATTACCAATTCAGCATCTTCACAATTGCTACCAAGCCAGTGAACAATTGGCCTTTTATCAATTCTTTCAGTAGAAGTGATTTGTGCAATACTTCCATCGATTGAGATATTGCAGAAATCTTTCAATCTCGTATCAGTTTGATCCGCATCTTCAGCACTAATGTATACAGAATTGTCATTGAGGTTGAACACACGTTGGCCCATACTTTTGTCATTCGGATGCGTTGCAATGCTAATCTCATCTGGGCAGTCACCTTGTAGAGATAATTTGACAGGATCTTTAACGAATGAAATACGAGGTGCAGTAGCATCTATCTCCTTTGTATTATGACTGTATAATGTTGATAATGGGACACTAATGTCCTTTTGAGTAACTCCAAGTTCTACCCAAAAGTTTCGTAATGCACGTGCGGTAATACCTCTTTCCTTCAGTGCAGATAATGTTGGTAGCCGAGGGTCATTCCACCCTTCAAATAATCCAGCTTCAATATCTCTACGCATTTGTGAAGTTGAAAATCCTCCCCATTCGTGGACTTTCACTCGACCCCAATACATTGTTTCAGGATATTCCCATCCGAAGTGCTGGTATAGTAAAGTCTGCTTTCTGGTTGAGTCCATCAGATCTTTTCCTCTGATAATATGCGTTACTCCTTGCAAGTAATCTTCTACAGCAGATTGGAAATCAAGTAAAGGCCAGACTTTGTATTTACTTCCAATACCTTCACGCGGATGTGGATGTTTTTCAGTATCCTGCATCCGTAATGCAGGCCAATCTCTTAGAGCAGGATTCTTCAATTCCATATCGGTTTTAACTCTAACAACAGCATCACCTGGGACGAAAGTGCCATCAATCATTTTGTTCCATAATTCAATATTAATTTCAGTAGAATTGTCACGGCAAGGGCACTCGGTCTTTGATTCTCTAAATACCTTAAATGCTTCACCAGAGCATTGGCAAACATAACCAAAACCTCGGTTTAACATCAGTACTGCATATTCATAATAGTGAGTAATCCTTTCACTAGCGAAGACAATTCTATGAGGTTTGAAGCCAATTAACCATTCTGCTTCCTGTGGTATTTGCTTATACGCAGATGGCAGTGGTGGTTTGACGGTAGTATCAGTATCATCAAATCTTAGAATCAGTTCACCATCCCATTCTTTGGCATATGTGGAATTGATAACCAATCCTCGGGCATGTCCAAAAGATAGTGGGCCATTTGGATTGGGTGCAAATCGTAATACTACCTTACCCTTAACCGCATTTACAAGTTCTGGCAATCCAGTTCTTCTTTCCTTCTTTTCACGCTTTAAGAGAAGGTGTGGCGCTTCATTTTGAAGAATTTTAATCAATGCATCCACTCCTTGTGATGATGCAATATTATTTGCTTCATTTACAGCCTGAACAATTATCGGACTAACCACGTTTCCGTGTTGGCGTAAATCTGTCATTGAACCCATTACTCGACCAATGACTGAGCCTGGAACGGCCTTACCTTCATACTCAATAGCGTTCTGAATTGCTAAGTGACGGATGGCCGCTAATGTTTCCTCATCTGGTGTCCAACTCATACGCTTCAACACTGCCAGCGGCCAACCATTCATCAATTAAGTGGCTTAACCAAATCAAAATAATGTGGTTTGAACATTTGCCGAATCATTCCTAATCGGTGGTGGGGTATCGTATTTCTCCATCCACTTGTTTTTGATAGTAGCCCACGCCCATCTCAATTCACTATATGGGAGAGGCTCGGTAACCAATTGATCTAGTATTTTCTTGGTATTAGGATCGCTCGGATATCCAGAACCAACCGAAAAACCAACTTGCTGCGAGATTTGTTCCACCGCTTGGTCTCTTGCAACCTTTGCAAAAACACTCGCCATGCCAACGACGGGATCAATCGAATCGGCTTTGTGAAGACTCTCCATTTCACTTTCAGGCCATGGCCAATTGTCAATTCTTGCAACAATTCTATCAGTAAATCTTTGCGGTATCACATCACATGCATCAGCTAAAATGGACACTTTCTCTGATACTCGTTGCGATAACAAATTAAGACACTCAGCAAATAAATCGACTTCAAGAATATTAAGGCCATCTCCAGATAAAGCAATATCTATTCTTTCTGGACTACAAACATTGACTTCATATTCCCATCCCCTTGAATCCTTTTGCTGTTTGAACCAGTCTACTAATTCCACTCTTTTTTTCCTGCTCAAATCCTTTGAGTCTTTGACGCCTGCATCAATTAATAATTGAATGTCCTCATAAGGAACAGCACATATTCCTACTACCAAAGGTCCAAGGCAAGGTCCTCTCCCAGCCTCATCTAGACCTACTCTCCACATTAGAATCCCTCAAATATCTAAATCATCTAAATCTGGTGCTGATGGAATAGATTTAGGTAACGGAACACTAGATACACTTTCTGTAACAGGGGATTCTCCTAGTATCTGTTGCGGGTCATGTCTAGTTGTCATGTCAGTTTCGTTACTTTTGATTTCTAATGACTCATTAGCTTGGTGAGGAATAGCAATTCCATGTTGTTGAATCGTTCCAAGTAACTCATCTGCGCCCATCTTCACATTTGTGGTGTCATGGGCTTCCAATACAGTGGCTGCAGCATCTCTTAGAGATGGTTCCATAGGCTGGGTTGCAGGCTGACTTACACCCGCACGTGAAGTAAACGCCTGTTCAAAATGTTCCTTTTGAACATGTAATTCAGATTCGATTTTAGGTTGTTGACTCCTTTGGGAGAACTTCTCCATCCAATCATCAACTTGTTCAGGAGATTTATTTTTCTGAGCGTATAGTTCACTTCTTATCGCTTCCTCTGCCTTACGGCTAATACGGTCAGTGTTCGCTTTGAGAAGAATCATACTCGAAACAAAGATCGCCAATATTACAAATGACCAGGCCTTGAGAACTAGCCAAGTAGTTGACATTATTTGAGCGAAATCAATCAACGGTTCATCATCTTCTGCTACTGGTTGCCAAGGAATCCCCTTATAATCGGCTGAAGAGGTATGAATAAACTCAATTTCTGGAGAAAATTTGGAACGTACTGTCGTATTTATCCAAATTGTTCCATTTGCCTGTTGATCTTCTGGTATCTCAACCCAGGCCCTCAATGTAAAGTTAGCACCGATTGGAATCTCATCTATTTCAAAGGATCTAGGATATTCCACTCCATCTTCTACAATCGCAGTAAAAGGTGGAATAAATGCCATTTCAGTGGAATGTGATGATTGTAATTGAACGATTAATCCATCAAATGCATTACCCTGATTGCGCAAAGTCATTACGATTGAGAGTCTGCCCTTTGAATCAATTTCTTCGCTAACATTTTCAAATGACCAATTTATTACAGGGGAGTTTTTTACTGGAATGTTAATGATTTGCAACTGTTCACTATTAAGTAAATTTACAGCGATGCTAACATTGCCATTTTCAAATGCGATTGAATCATTACTAGCAGTTATTGTAATGTCTGGAAATACGTCACTAAATGAATTTGTAATTTCTATTCCAGTAGATGGAACACTGACATCGACAAATGCAGGTGCGCTTAACAATTCAAGCGAATAATAATCAATTGCATTACCCGTATTGGTGACTTCAATAGTAGAATTGCATGATTGCAGCGGTAGTAGGTTATGACAACCAGTAGTACTGAGAGATGCTTCTCCAGCTCTTTCCCTAACAATTGTAGCACCAACATCAATTGAATAAGTACGCTCATAAGCTCCTAATGCAAAAACAAAGAAACGAACATTAATTGAACCGGTATATTGCATTGGTGATTGGAAACCAACCTCTATCGTTCTTGATTCATTAGGCGCTAAAAACTGATCTTCTAATCCATTGAATAATGCTACAGTCCACCCATCATTTTCAAAACGATCTGATTTGGTAAATCCATTCAAAGTATCACCGTTTTCATCTATTGCTTGCATTGTGAGATTCATTCTATTATCTACATTTCCTGTGTTGCGTAGTGTGATTTCTAACCTTCCATCTTCACCCGGTGCTAATTCTAAATCAGGCTCGGCAAAGTCAATACTTGCATTGCGAAAAGAATCATAAATCAAATTAAATGACCACTGGCTTAAGGCCCTGTCTAGACCAGATACGGCTTTCAAAGTAAATTGAGGGCCATGGCCTTGCAAAGGTGCACCGTCTATTACTTCTGGAATATCAATCCATACAAATACATAAGATAATTGACCCGGCATTAAAGTTTCAAAGGCATTATTTCCAGAAGTTTCATTCATCGTCCAGCCCCAATTAAGAGTTGATGTTGAGTAAATGTCGTAAGTGATATTATCATCTAATATCGCATTATTTGTAATATTAACTGCGACAGAAGTTCTGCTTCCTGCTTCAACAGTAAATGTTGAAATTCCGCTGACTCCAAAAGTCAAATTACTTTGTGGTGCGATGGTTACGAGAATTTGTGATATCACAAAACTAGAGTCCATATCCGTTGTAATATTTAGTGTAATAAAAGCAGAACCATATTCACAACTGCTACTAGCTGTGACATTAAATTTTAATTGTTGCAAGTGATTTTCTACCAATGTATAGTTTAGTGGCAATCCAGTTACAGATAAATCAGAACTAACATTTTCAATATTGGCGGTAAAAGTTTGGACACTATCTGCATTATTATGGGTTGTAAAGAACACTTCTGACATTTCACCTCGATGAACTATTACTTCTGGGGGAGTGTACAAAGACATTATTTCATTATTTTCTCTTGCCTGAGATTCAACCGATGCTATCACCATTGGAAATAGGCTCGGAATGATGAAAAGTGCAAGAACAATCCATCTGCTCATAAACACTGCACGCTGTTTAGTTCTTCAAACAGTCGCATTTGATGTGTAGATTATTTATTAAAAATATATGAGAAACTCTAGTATGGCCAATGACAGGCTTCTTCAAAGAAGTGGTTTTGGCCGAACCATGGCACCAATTTGGCCTTTCGGCAAAAAGAAGGAACCAGATCAACTTGAAGAAGAGCCCCCAACTCCAATAATGTACAAGATGGGTGAAAATGCAAGTCAGCAGACATTAGCAGATGAGTCTCACAAAAGTTCAGATGATTACAAATCTGCACTTGCACTGTTTGGTGATGGGGCAACTGAAGTGAGCAAGGCTGCAGACCAATCTTCTCAATATGATGGAATTGTTTCTGGGGATGGGCAACTGTCTTCGAGTAAACCAGAATCTGGGGTAAAAAGACAAAATCTGCCAGAGATTAGTGTAAGAACAGAGAAGCCTAAGCAAGTCCAAGCATCTCCACCTGCAATTCCTAGTAAGCCAGCAGTACCATCCAAAGCAGCGCCACCAGCAGTACCTAAAGCTCCAGCGTTTAATTGGATTCATCATACAGATGGTTATCATTACAAGAAAATGGCAAATGGAAGTTTTGATGCAACCCCGCACGTCAAGAAAAATAACGGCTCGTACATTCCATACTCTTGAGATTAAATATGCCTAATTGCATTGATTAAACAGGGTCCGGAAGTGCAGAATTAAGTAATGTTACATCAAATTCTGCTCCATTGATTGGTACTTTGAGTTCAAACTCATTTGATACAGTCGGATCTATTTCACCAAAGCATCCTACCCATGTATCTCCAATCAATACCTTTGCAGATCTTCCAGTCAACCAAGGACCTTCTCCATCTGGTAGCGCCTCAATTGTGTAATCATTCGCACCTAAGTCTCTCATCATTGCTTGGATTCTTCCACGCACAGCAGCAAAACCGCCACCCTTTTCCGCCATCAAGAATGCAACACGGTCGCAATTCTTGTGATCTCTAACAACAGTTCCCAATTCGTATACTCCTTGAGGTAATTCATGATGGCGGTTACTTGCAAGTAATCTAAATAATCCTGGAAGAATATATTGCCGCAGTAACGTATGGTCGATTGTAATCGGGTTGGTGATTCTGGTAACCTGTCCACTTTGTTGCCATCTCATCAACTCAAATTGGTCACGGTCATTTGACAGAGTCAGTGATTGGATTCGCATAAATCCAAGACCTTGTAATGACTCTCTAATTCTTCTTCTAATATGATTGTCAGAGCGTGGAATTGCTGTTAGTGGCGCCTTTGCAACATCTTGACCTAGATCTTCATATCCATGACCAATAGCGATTTCTTCAACTAAATCTACTGGATGTAAGATGTCAAAACGCCAACGAGGCATGATGAAATTGAGCATCTGCTCTCCTGCAGCAGCATCAGCCATACGCTTTGGAATCGGTGGGGAGTTTTCAGGTGCAGGGCTGAGACCAGAAAAAACACCACCCATGCGATTTATTGAAGTAGATAGTTCATCAGATGAAAATTCACGTCCCAATAGACCATTTACCAATCGTTGTGGTACGCTATGAGTTATTCCATCACCATTAGGAACAATCTCGTTTACTCCATCTATCCCATTGACAATTACAGATTCAATGACTCCCCCATGCTCCGCTAATTGCATTGCGATCAGCATCAAAGATGATTCACAAGCACGGCGGTCCCAGCCGGTGACATCAATGAAAAATTCAGTAGTCGAATGTGTTACAGTGGTATGGTCTCCATTGATTATTGGAGGGAATGATAGAACTTTATCACTTGAGTCAAGTATAATCGGATAACGTTCCATATCTGCCATTAAGTGAGCATAATCAATTCCCTTCGGATGATTTTCCAATATTTGTGTAATCGTCATATCTTCTTCCATAGAGAGTGGAGTGAAAGAATAATTCTTATCGACGCCTAGTACTCTAAACGGAGGCTTTAATTTTGCTAGATCATGAACGCCAATAGAAGCACGCTTTCTGCCACGTCCTAATGCGAAATGTAACTTTTCTTGATGGTCCATCAGTGCTTGAATAAATGTATCCTTTTCATCCGGAGTTATGCCAATATTGACTCCTCTGACAACCGCGCCGAGTATAACTGGTCTAATCGCTGCAAGTTCTGAATCGACATCCATCTGAATTGTTCCTTCAATGATATTCATATTTGGTGTTGCAGTTGTTCCATGCAAAAATGGTCTGAGCGCAAATGCTAATGTTTCTCCAGATAGCAAGTCTGGCCGATCAGGAAATATTTCAATGTCTAGAACCTCGTCATCACAATTATCAACATCAGTTCCCATCAAGGGTAATTTGTCTGCGAGAATTGCGATATCATGTACAAGTCCATGTGACTTCATAATCTCGGTCAATAAGCTCTGTTGTACAGAAATAGTCGGAATAAGATCACCTCGCGAACCAATGTGGTAATGGGCGTTCGTATCCGGCTAAGCGCAATCCGCTAACCGCTGCAGTTTCATGGTCTAAAGCACGGAGGTGGGTTCTTTTTAACTCATCTATTGAGGACAAACCTAGGCGGCGAAGTATCGCTGTAATGTCAGTACTTATGCTACTCAGCCAATTGGCTAAATCAGTCGCTTCAACCATTGGTACTTCACAACAGATAACTGAGATTCCACTGGCTTTTAGTATCGCTAAGTCATGCCCATCAGCAGAAAAACCCAGGAGGATTCCTGCTTGCGTGATAGTTCCTTCAAGATGGCTTTTACTAGAACGTCCAATCAATGGTAATGAAGCAGATTCTGGAAGCCCGGAACCATCTTCAATACGGGTTATTGCAAGGTCTATGCTGTGGTGTGAACTGCGAACATGTAGAGGTTGGATTCTTCCCAATCCTTGGATAAATATAACCGGTGCTGAATATCCGACAAGATATGTTGTGGCAACGAGCATGCCATCCATTTCTTCCGAATTCATCGCTGGCAAATCATCAAGGTCAAAAGCAATACCTCCGGCACTGGCTAGCAATCTTGGCATATCTGGTAAATTTGTTGAGTTTATCATCACTATATCGATTGGGCGTGGAGAATCTAGAGTAATGAAAGGCTGTTGTGATAGTATGTTCGATGCTATTGCATCTTCATTTTTGTCAATAAACAAATCCTCACCACTTGGCACAATAGGTAACAGAGGGAGTGGTAATGCGATTGGTGTATTTTTCCCCTTTCTTTCACCAATTAGTGCAATTGTGTCAGCTACTGAATAATTTGCCAATTGATGGTCATCGGAAGGAACTAGTCCAATGCCGGTTAAGTCTCCACTTGAAACAACATCTCCTCTACCTTCAACATTTAATGTTGGGCTTGGAGTTAAGCAAACTGCATCTTTAGGGATTTCTAAATCAGGTTCGCCGAGAAGTGCATTAATCTCTTTGACTTCCTTTGCAGTTAATGGTCTAAGAGAAACTCCGCTTGGAGGTGTAGGGCATCTTCCATTGATTACAATACGTCCACCGGTCATTCCTGAACCAGGTTCACTACCTACATCGCCATGAACGACTATTAATCCATCAGACATTCCACCGCCGATTCTCGAGCCAGTTGAGCCACGGATTACAATTAGTCCGCCAGTCATATTACCTCCGGCATCATTTCCGACACCATCTAGAATTGTAATTCTTCCAGTTCTCATGGCATATCCAGCATGATTCCCTGCCATTCTTTCACATAGGATTGTGTGTCCATCATTACCAGCACCCAAGAATGATCCAGCATCTCCTTGGATAGTCAATGCTCCACCTTGTCCATATGAAGCAATCCAAGAACCAAATACTCCAAGACCTCTCATTCTGGAGCCCTTTGGCAGTGCAGGGCATAATCCTAGTTCTCCATTTTTGGGAACTTTATCTCCGGCAGGGTTCCATCCAATACGAAGAATTGCATTTTGTTCAGCAGCCGCAAGTAACTTTGGTCCGAGTTTATCATTGATGTTGATAGACCTTTCAACTACTTCAAAACTTTCCGCCATAACCTGCGGTGTGCGCGACCTGCTCAAATATCCTCCCGTAGGGAGGGCACTCGATACGTAGGTTTTATCTGTATTATTTCGAACTCAATGTATAATTCATACCGAATAATTAGACGCCTTCAAGCGCATTGTTTATTGAGGGGGCGCATAGGCAAAGCAAATAGGGAGCACTATGGCAATCAAAGTGGCAATAAATGGGTATGGTACCATCGGTAAGCGTGTTGCAGATGCAGTTGACGCTCAGGATGACATGGTGATTGTTGGAGTTACGAAGACTCGTCCTGCATTTGGCTGCGATTTAGCCGTAAGGAAAAACTTTCCAATTTATTGTACATATGATGATGCTGATAAAATAGCAGCATTTGCTGATGCTGGATATGAATGCCATGGCGGGTTAGAAGAATTGCTCGCAATTGCCGATGTAGTAGTCGATTGTTCACCTGGTAAGGTTGGTGCTGCAAATAAAGGGAAATATGAGGCTGCAGGAATTAAGTGGATTTTTCAGGGTGGAGAAAAGCATGCAATGACTGAGATGTCTTACACTTCTTCGGCAAATCATTCAGCGAATTTGAATTGCAATGGGACTCGTGTAGTTTCATGTAATACAACTGGGTTATCGCGGACCCTAGTACCTCTTTACAATCACTGTGGGCAACTCAAGGTTGAATGTACAATGATCAGACGTGCAGCAGATCCTGGAGATTCTAACAAAGGACCGATAAATGCTATCAAACCGGTATTACATGTTCCATCTCATCATGGTCCGGATGTAATGACTGTTAAACCTGAAATGGAAATCAATTCGATGGCGGTTGCAGTACCTACGACACTGATGCACTGCCATTCAAGTGTAGCAACACTTCCAGAAGGTCACGGTCTTACCACCGAAGCGGTTATTGAAATGTGGAAAAACTCGCCGCGAGTAATTGTAATGAATGGGGCAGAGACTGGTATTTCAACAACAGCAGAAGTAATGGAATTTGCTAGAGACATCGGTCGAAAGTGGGGAGATTTGCATGAAATTTTTGTATGGGAAGATGGTGTCAAATTGGATACTAATACTCTATATTATTTCCAAGCGATTCACCAAGAATCTGATGTTATTCCAGAGAATGTGGATGCGATTAGAGCTCTGATGGGGACTGAGGCAGATTGGAAAGTAAGCGTTGCAAAAACAGACGCAGCAATTTCGCGATATAACAATATTTGATTCCTCCGTAGGAGGAACCGTTGAAAACAGTCAAGGAACGCATTCAAAAGTGGTACTAACTTCGCGAGAGATATGATGTCCTCTCGCAATGCCATAATAATGCTAGCATTGTTGTTGATAACATCCCTTTCTCCCGTACTGGCAACTAACCCGATTTCACAAGATGATTCTGAAATCACAAGCGATGATAATTTTGTATTGACTAGTCCACAGCAGAATTTCTTATCCACATTGAATGAAGAACAAAAATTACAATTGGCTATTGACCATTGGAGTCAGATGACAACCCCGCAATCGATTGAATCCACTATCAAGCCTTCAACAGGAGTACTCAATTTGGCCATTGGTTCATTTGACCCACTCAGTGAGCAATTACCAGTTTTAGATTCTAGTTTATTACGCTATGATGATAACTTAGCAACAGGTTTAGCCCTTATACAATTATTTTCACATGATGGAACAGTTCTTGAATCATTATCAAATGATTATGATTTTACAGTTCTTGATTTTATTTCAGATGAAGGTTGGTTAATTCGTCTACCACAATTTGGGGTTACGTTAACAGATTTACAACAGGACTCTAGAATTAGATGGGCTGGAGTTGACCATCCTGCAATGAGGATATCTCCACTGATTCTTGATAATCCGCAACTTTCGTCAAAGATAGCAATCGTTCCTGCCTCTGATTTGGCAGTTGCAGGTCTGAGCACGCTAGCAAGAGACATAGTCTCATACGGTGCCGAATCTGCATGGTGTGGAATTGGTATTTGCGAAGTTAATATTGCAAGTGATAATTCTGCAACGGTAATCAGACAAATCGCCTTCGATGGTCGTGTAATTTGGCAAGAACCAAGTTATGACTTAGAATTACATAATGCAGTAGCAGGTGCATTATCTGGCGTACTAGGTGTGTCAAATAACGCAACATTCACTCTCGATGGTTCAGGTGAGATGATCGCAATAACAGATACTGGACTTGACAGAGACCATCCAGATATCAATGGAAGAGTGATTGGAGTATATACTCAATTTGGTCTTGACCCATCGCCTGCTGATACTAATACAGGCCATGGAACTCACATCGCTCTAACAGTTGCTGGTGATGGAACTAGTGATTCAGCAGCACAGGGTATAGCACCAGGTGCAAATATTGTTTTCTATGCTTTAGAGCATGACGCCACTGGAGTATTTGGCCGCCAAGGTTCAATTTACAATATGCTAAAGGACGCTGAACAGATGACTGCAAGAATTGTAGTCAATGCTTGGGGGTCTAATGGAAATTACGGCCAATATACAGCAGATTCACGTTCGGTAGACATCTTGGTCGTAGATAAGCCTGCAATGATGCCAGTCTTTTCTGTAGGCGATAGAGGTTCAAGTGGTGCGAGTCAAGTAACAGCACCTGCGACCGCAAAGAATGTCCTTGCTGTAGGGGTGTCAACTACTGGGTCAGGTGGTACTGCAGCAATTGGTAGTGTGGATGCAATTTCCTCACTCGGACCTAGTCTTGATGGTAGAATCAAACCAGATGTAGTTGCACCTGGTATGGAATTGTGTTCTGGCCGTGCAGAAGAAGCGAAGTATCCTGCTGGCAATGTATGTGCTACAGGAACTCATGCCAATGGTGAATCACTGTATATGTCTGTTTCAGGGACAAGTCAAGCTGCTGCTGTTGCAGGAGGGGTTAGCGCCCTTACTCGAGAGTTTATCCGTGAAGAAATAGGAATTAGTGCGCCATCCGGCTCCCTAGTTAAGGCAGCGGTAATCAACGGTGCTGTCGATTTAGGTGCTGCAGATATTCCGAATTATGCTGAAGGATGGGGGCAAATAAATCTTGAAAATACAGTATTGCCAATGGATGGAAGCACAGTTCTCGATAATTATTTTGATCACAATAATGAGATAAATGCTGGTTATGGGTTACTATATGCATTTGATCTAGATCCAAGTCATGGAATTGATATTACTTTGGTATGGGCTGATGAAGCAGGTAGTGCAAATGCACCTCAGAGTGAATCTCGTCTTGTAAATGACCTTGATTTAATTCTTGTTGACCCATCTGGTAATGAATGGCTTGGCAATGTATTCAGCAATGGTTTCACTCAAAGTGGTGGTCAAGCTGATGATGTTAACAATGTTGAGAGGATAAAAATTGCACTAGGTACATCATCAAATTCAGGTCAATGGCTAGTCAAAGTAATGCACAGAGGTGGTACTTCACAGGCATTTGGCTTAGTAATGAGTGCCAAAGCAACCCCTAACCCAATGGCAGATTATACAACATTCGATGGTAGTATCGTATCTTCTTCAATCAATCCTCTGAAGAATGATCTAGTGAGACTTACAATCGCTTGGAATAATCAAGGTACAATCAATGCAGGTGCAATGCATGTGGTTCTTGAGGATTTGACAACTCAAACAGTTCTTTATGAGGCTGACACTTCCCAATTAGGTCCTGGGGAGTTAGCATCTATTTCCATTTACCATTCATTCACAACCACAGGTAATCATCAATTAAAATTGAGTCTAGATACCAACGACCAAGTTAGTGAAATGAATGATGCAAATTTAGGTACAGATAACAATATTTGGCTTGAGGATATTGAAGTAATGGCATTGGGTGTGCGTGTAATAGCACACAATCTTGATGGGACAGTTCCTACTACTAGTGAGGCAAGAGAAAATTCAGCATTGCGTACTTTTGATGTTGCCAATGATACTGGAATAGACATTCCTTTGACAATTTTACACGAAGGAACAGGTAATCAAAGTGTATCTCTCTATGTCACAAATGTGCAAATGCCAGACCTTCAACGACCTGATTTACTATTGCCTCCTACCGATATGTGGTCAAAATCATTGTCAGTGATTGGACCCTATCAGTTAACTGGTCAAGGCTCTGCAGGAGATAGTACAACAGTCACTCTTCATCTTGAAGATGATTCAGCTAACTTAGATGATATGGATGAACCAAGGTATGCTAGATCTGGAGTATTTGTTGTCGATGTTACAGTTAGTTATTCATTCCAACCAACAGTTGCTCACACGCAGCGATTAACAATAACTATTGACACAATTGATGATGTCAATGTAGTCGCTGCAGGGACTAATGGTTTAGAGGCAGAGCCTGGTGAATCAACAGACTTTTCAATCTCTGTAATGAATACGGGAAATGCCCCTTCTCAATATCAAGTAGATTGCGTATCCGAAAATAGATGGCAAGTGATGCTCGGAGGTTCTAACTCTTCTTCTTTACAATTTGAACCATTGGATATTAGAGAATTTTTACCGATGACAATATGGGTTTATGTTCCACCAGTTGCACAAGGTCTACCTTTAGCAGGCTCTACTGACACAGTCACTTGTTGGGTAACTTCTTTGACAGATTCTTCCATGAACCATACAGAAGTGGTCACGATTGAGGTAAAACCTCAGCGTAATTTCAAGACTGATTTATACGACGATTTCGGACCGATTGGACCGAGTTCTATTGCGAAGAATATCGCTGTTGATGGAGGCCAACAAATCCATTTGAATTTATCAATTGAAAATACAGGCAATCTAGATATCGACCTAGATGTATCAATTCAACCAGCAGACCCAATGTGGGCTATACAGGTTAGCATTGACCAACAAAGCGATTCAAGAGAGGTTTCACTTTCTTTAACGCCTGGTCAAACCAAAATAGTGAACTTTATTCTTGGAGTTCCAGCAGGGGCAGTCGAAGATGATTATAATTCCTATACAATTAGGACCGAAAGAACATCTCAAGATTTCAGATCTAATACCACCTCATTAACCGTAGGGGATGAATTAGGTGTAGAA
This sequence comes from Methanobacteriota archaeon, assembly GCA_009937205.1. GTDB lineage: Archaea > Thermoplasmatota > Poseidoniia > Poseidoniales > Poseidoniaceae > MGIIa-L1. The sequence goes on from JAACCR010000035.1 coordinate 24,520, forward strand.
CTAAGAGCACCAGCATCAGGGGTAATTGAGACAAGTATCTTTTCTGAATTTTCATTCGGAGAATTTGAAGTTGAAAATATTGGAAACACGGGATTAGCACTCAATTGGAGTCATGGATTGACGCCGGATGGTTGGGTAATAGGCTATGCAAATCCTGCACTGTGGCTTGAACCAAGAGAAATCAAAACTATCCGCTTAGGATTTATCCCACCTGCCAATTCTCCAGCGACCAATTCTGCATTTGAACTCTTAGTTTCAGTTTCAGCATCTAACGCTGGAAGGGTTGTAGAGGATTCGGTGAGAATTGATGTCGCAGTATTGGAATCAGTATTCGCTAATATTTCAGTCGAAGATGATTCCAAGCGTCCATTTATCGGTGTAACTAGAGAAGAAACAGCGAGTCAAAACATCATAATTAGAAATGATGGTAATGTCCTTCTTAGTGGTGATATGTCAATTGATTTGCTAGACAAGGACGGACTAACTCGTGGAGATTGGACAGTTAGTTTCTCACCACAAACGATTCAAAATTTAGCTATTGGTGAATCGGTTACAATTGAAGTTTCAGTTACTCCTAACCAGGATGCTACTTCCAAACGTGTAATGGTGACCATGAATCTGACAGTACAGGGCACAGCAGTAGGCCAATTGGTCATCGAATCAAGCGTACAAGCAGGTATCGGAAATGGTGGTCTGCTCAATATATTGCCGTTATGGATTTCAATGCCACTGCTTACAGTACTTGCTATTGTGGCAGTAATTTATGCAAGAAAAATGAAGAAGAGTGGTGAATTATCAGATTCCGGTGAGGAGTTGGTATCTCCTGATGCTCATGCCAATCCAGATCATCTAGGAGTTCGCCGAGAAGAGGCAATTGATATCGGTGGTTCAGTAAATGAACTGACAAGTGGTGAGGTTACGGGTGAAGAAATTGCTGCAGCACTCGCTCAATCAATAATAATTCCAAAGGAGAAAAAGGAAGTTCCAACAGGTCTTCCACCATCTGCTAAGGTTGCCCTTGGTTCAATACCACTAGGATTGCCTCCAGCTGGCCTTCCACCGTTGGGACAACTACCATCTAAGCAATTACCGTCATTACCAGCATTACAACAACCGATACCAGCTCCCGTAACTAGTGCACCACCAGTTCCTGCTGAGGGATTACCTACTGGATGGACAATGGATCAATGGACACATTATGGCCATCAATGGTTAGAGAGAAACGGCAAAGCGTAAACAGGTTGTAAATAATAAGTATATTGAAAGAGTAATGCCCTTTCGCCACTGATATGAGCAGTATTGTTTTATTCGGACCTCCTGGTGCAGGAAAAGGAACTCAGGCAGCGCGAATAATGGAAGCAACAGGCCTACCTCAAGTCTCTACAGGGGATATGCTTAGGGCTGCAGTCAATGCAAATACTTCTACTGGTATAGAAGCGAAAGGGTATATGGATGCCGGAAACTTAGTTCCTGATGAAGTTATTATTAATTTGATTAAAGATAGAATCCTTGAAGATGATGCTGTAAATGGAGTTATGTTTGATGGGTTTCCTAGAACAATACCACAAGCGGAAGCATTGTCTCAAATAACTGCTGTTAGCCATGTGATTGCTATCGAAGTCCCTGATAACAAAATAGTTGACAGAATATGCGGCAGATACTCGTGTGGTGGTTGTGGACTGGTATATCATGATACATTCAATCCTGTTGCCGCTTCTGGTTGCGATTGTGGCAACTGGCAGGAAAAGCGTCGCGCTGATGATAACGCAACTACCGTTCAGTCAAGATTAGATACTTATCACCAACAAACTTCACCTCTTGCGCAATGGTACAAGGAGAAAGGAATTCTCCATTCAATTGATGGTGACAGAGCAATAGATGAAATCACGGGCGACATTCTTGTCGCTTTAGAGTGAAGGTGACTATTATGGGCAGGGGGCGCAATCGCTCAAAGTCCAAAATTGACAAAAAAAAGAATGCTAAATTTAGTTTGGATAAGTTAATGCTAATCATCAAGCATCCAAAACACAATGATGAGAGATTAATTCGTTCTGCATCTTCACATTATGTCAAAATTTCTAGGCGTAATAGAATGCCTTTGAATGCAGAAGCAAAGTTACTAATTTGTAAGAAATGTACTGCTCCTCGCCTATATGGATCGAATACTCAGGTTAGAATTTCGAATGGTCAGAAAATCATTACTTGTTTAGAATGCGCTGATATTCGTCGTTTCGGCGGTGGCCCAAAGTCACACCGCAGGCAAAATTGAACTATTTTTGACGGTCACCTTGATGAATAGGTGATTGCCGTGATGAGTTGAGGGAGCCAGATGGACAAGGAAATTCCAAAGTCAATTCATAACCTCGCAACATCTCACGATTTCCAGCCAAGCGTTAGAATCGGCAAATCTGGAATCACTGATTTGTTAATAGAAGAAATCGATTCGCAATTAACCAAAAAGAATGTTGTAAAAATAAAAATTAATAGAGGATTATTTGAGAAAAAGGACATCAAAGCCGTATGGACATCTCTCGCCGATGAAACTAGTTCAACTATTGTCTTGGCGAGAGGCAATGTAGGCGTTCTTTGGCGCTAATGATGAAATTTTAGGCAAATAGTCAAAGGTTGATTTTGATACGGTGATAATATGGTAGCGGGGATTTCACTTACTGAGCGTCTAAAACGTCATCCAGCACAAAATGTTGCAATGCTGCTCTTACTAGTTGTAGGCAGTCTAATGTTTGCTAGTGAAGTATTTGCTCAAGGAGATGCTAATGACCTGCATTTAGATTTAAATGTAAAAGATGGATATGAAAGTACAGCGATCTGGGTCGGTCTTGCGATTTTACTCGGCGTATATGGCTTAATTATTACTGAAGTAGTTCACCGTACCTTAGCTGCGGCTCTCGGCGGTTTGATTGCCGTAGTAGCATTGAACTATTTCACAGTAGAATCGGCTCTAACGCTCGCTGCGGTAACCACAATGATAGATTGGGAAACGATAGGTCTACTACTCGGTATGATGGTCATGGTTGGGGTATTATCTAAAACGGGTATTTTCGAGTGGTTTGCTGTTGAAGCATATAAAAAATCTAAAGGCTCTATTTGGACTCTGGTAGTTATTTTGTGCAGCGTTACTGCAGTTCTATCGGCCTTTTTGGATAATGTTACCACTATGTTATTGATTACTCCTGTCACAATCCAATTAGCTAAAGTTTTGGACTTAAAACCAATTCCAATTTTAATTTCAGAAGTGATATTTTCTAACGTTGGAGGTGCTGCAACGATGATTGGAGATCCACCTAATATCATGATTGGTTCGGGTCTATCTCCAACAGCAATCGCAGGTAGGGGATACGAGGACCTTGCTAGTTCTGGCGTTACTTTCAACGACTTCATAACTGAAATGGCTCCTGGTATTTTGATGACAATAGTTCCAACATTCATGCTAGTTAGATATCTCTATCGTGATGAATTTACCGGAGAGCGCCAGCGTGATGTTGCAGAACTTGAAGCCAAATACGGCGTTAAGGATGTAAAATTATTGAAAACTAGCGGGTTTATTCTAGGGTTAGTTATTTTAGGATTTTTCCTCCATCCTATACTGCACATAGCGGTCTCTTGGGTTGCTCTTTTGGGAGCAGTTCTAATGTTGTTGGCGACAGATAGGCATGAGATAGAAGAATCGCTAGAACATGTGGAATGGACAACTCTTCTATTCTTTGCTGGATTATTTGTTCTGGTTCATTCACTCCAGTACCTCGGTGTAATAAATTTCATAGGAGAATATGTTGAGAAAGGAATCCTATTATTCCCTGAAGGTGATGGGGGATATATTCGTCTATCTGCAGCAATTTTAATCATTTTATGGGTTTCAGCATTCGCAAGTGCTTTTATTGATAACATCCCATATACGGCAACAATGATTCCTATTGTTCTACAAATTTCACATTCACTTTCTATTGAATTAGGGCCACTAATTTGGGCTTTAGCATTTGGTGCGTGCTTGGGTGGAAACGGTACGCTAATAGGCGCCTCAGCGAATGTTGTGACTGCAGGTATGACTGAGGAAGCAGGTTATCCAATATCCTTCAAAGAATTTTTCAGAGCAGGATTCCCTGTAATGATATTGACTACAGCGATTGTATCAGTCTATATGATTGCAGTTTACGTGTTTTCTGCTGATCACACACTATATGCGAAGATAGTCCTATTAGGAATCACTCTAGTGGGAATAATCTTACAATTTTCACGTGGTATAGCCAAGGGTAAATCTTTCTCAGAATCTCTGATTGATGATGATTATGACGAACTCAAGGAAGTCGTTTTGGACAAAATAGAAGATGTCAAAAGTACGATAATCTCAAAAACAAGTGAAGAAGAGTGAACTCAAAGCAACTTAGTTTTGAATAACTCAATTATCCGTTGTATTGAATAGGCTTAGGCACTTCGTTGCTTTGAGGGCGAGTCTATTTTCGAGTGCAAAGTATGTGGCCTTCTTTCACTCGGCGGAGATGCTTGTCCCGCTTGTGGTAGTCAGATTCGTACTGATTTGACCTTAGATGACCAAGATGATAGTCCACTCCCACTTGAAATTCCTGGGCTTGATGAAGCCACAGAATCATGGTACCAATTAGATGGTAATGAACATGTAGAAGTCGATCAACAAGTAGAGCCAATTGGTGAACAATCCGACTCAGCTAAAAGTCAAGGTGGCCTACCATTTGGATATGATGGAGATTCCAGCATCAATGAACCTAATCTTCCATTTGGTATCGGCAGTAATGCGCAAGGAGTGCCCTTTGAAGATGCGGGAGTGGACAGACTACCTAGTGTTGTAGCAGAACAACCATTGGTGGTTAATGAGGTGCCAATTTCTGAGCCATCCATACTTCAGAACCAATCAATAGTTCCTGTAGTTGAAACTCCAGTTGAGGTTGTTGTAAAGGATAAAATTAACCCTCTATTTGAATCTACAGTCGAGCAACAAAAAACAGTAGCAATTCCAACAATTGAGTCTAATGAAATTGTTAGTTCTCTACAAATAACCGAATCGCATACGGTTTCTGAGTTATGGACAATTGATGCCGAAGTTCCTGATATGGAACAATTATATTCTGTTCAGGACGAGGTTGTTGAATATGTTCACGAGTCAGATTCGCCCGTACTATTTACGACAAATACACAATCACATTTCAGTCCTGAACACAATCTAGATCCGCAAAATCAGGAACAAGATTTCCACCATCCACTCGAATCAATACCGGTTGATAATCAATCACAACTGATATTGAAGTTACACCCTGCTAGAGCCCTTGGAGTTGATTTAAGTCAACACCCAGGGCTAGAGGGTTTACTGGCAGAAGCATTCTATGCAATCGGCGCTGAGGAATGGGATAACGCAGCAGAATCATTCCAGAAACTGGCGGCATCAAAGCCGGAAGATGGTAATATCTTCAATAATTATGGCCTTTCTTTATTGCAAAAAGCACTAACTATGGCCAAGAGCCAAAGCCCTGAAACAGTTGCACAATCTGAGATTCAATTTCGTTCTTCTATACTGTCACTGAGAGAGGCTGCCCAGAAGCAACCGAGTAATCCAACAATCCTACTAAATCTTTCACATGCACTATTGGCTAGTGGCAGAGTTGACAAGGCATTGCAAATAATTAGAGTCCACAATTCTACTAGTGATTCTAATGAAGGGAAAAACCTGGAGGCTGCAGTCTTGGCAGCTCAGGGGCAGAGTGCAATGGCAAAACAGATTCTGGAAACAGTGTCTAACCAATTAAAACAATCTCCTAATTCACCTCTTTCGGATGATGTAATCGACTCTAATTTGGCAAAACTCAGCCAATAAAACATCCGATGATCCGCAATAATTCTTTAATTTAAGAAGCGTAAATTAAAATTCCTCGGTGTTGATTGTTACATTATTATTATATGTTTCAGGAGTGATTAAGTCAAAATTACTACAATTTTTGTCTTAAACCAGTTCCTTATTTGAACTATTTTGAATGCGCTAAAATGGTAAAAAAACCACTAAATTCTCTCGCTGCTAAATGTGGTGCTGTGCCTTCATTTAGATGCCATGTCAGTGAGTGAATAGACGACGCCCAAACCGAGCCTTTGATATATGGGTGGTAGGTCGGGGGCTTGCTTAAGCACCCTTGTATGCTCGGCGTATAGGGGGAAGGGCTGAGGAGAACCACCTTGAGGAGTGGTTTTCTGTGGAGGCCGAATTGGCATTACTAGATACCGAAGGGTTACTCATATGGTGTGGAAATACATACATGTGATGCTACAACCCAACTGGGGGATCGCTCGGCTCGAATGCCGATGAAGGTCGTGACAAGCTGCGATAAGCTGCGGGGAGGTGCATGTATACCATGGATCCGCAGATTGCCTAATGGGACTTCCTGTTTCTTCGGAAACAATCGCAATGCGATAGGGAACCCTCCGAATTGAAGCATCTTAGTAGGAGGAGGAACAGAAATCAATAGAGATTCCGTGAGTAGTGGCGAATGAAAACGGAATAGGACAAGCCGAATCCTGAAACGAAAGTGAAGGAGATGTGGTTGTTAGTCTATCATCTAAGTCATAGAAGGTGAAGTTGTCTGGAACGACACAGCCAAAGAGGGTGAAAGTCCCGTAACTGCAAATGATATGATCAAGTGACTAACAAAGAGTAGCATGCGTTGGAAATCGCGTGTGAATATGGGAGGCATAAACTTCCAATCCTAAATACAGTTCGAGACCGATAGTTTACAAGTAACGTGAGTGAAAGCTGAAAAGTATCCTTAGCGGGATGTGAAAAGAACGTGAAACCAGTTGGGTA
>JAACCR010000036.1 GCA_009937205.1 Methanobacteriota archaeon
AATTCCCTTAGTCCAAATACAAGGGCTGTTAGAATCAAACTCTAAGGTAACCCAACGGTCTTCATAACGACCTGAATCATTGAGTGTTAGACTCGCTCTTTGGACGAAATCTGGAAGTGGGTCTTGTCCTGCTGCTGGACCCGGTCGTAATCCTGTCTTAACCAGAACTTGGAATCCATTACAAATTCCGATTATCGGTTTTCCTGCAGCAACAAATGCGTGAAGTTGGTCACGTAGTGCAAAGCGCATTCTATTCCCTAGCAATCGGCCACTTCCCAAGTGGTCTCCAAAAGAAAATCCACCGGGAACTGCTAAAATATGGAACTCGTCTAGAGAATGATTACCATTGATGAAATGGTTGACGTGCACTCTTGTCGCTTGACCTCCAACCAAGTCAAACACTGCTTTAGTCTCGTGATCGCAATTGATTCCAAAACCAAATAATACCGCTACTTTCGGCTTATCTACCATCAAGCAACACCCCCTGTGAGGTCAAGAGTTCCTTGCCAAGAAGTAACCAATTGTTCTACTGGTAATTCTACTAATTCATCATACCCATCAGTGATGCTAAGAGTATCTCCAACTGTTGAAATTCCTAATAATGTGATAGAATGTCCGGCCATTGCTTCAACGAAATCAGCTTCGTTTCCGGCTGAAACTCCAATGACTATTCTGCCTAATGACTCGCCCCACATTCTCCCCCAGATGTCTCCGCTTCCAGTTCCATCAAGGTCAATATTGGCACCACATCGTCCACCAATACACATCTCTGCTACTGCTACTGCAATTCCACCTTCACTACAATCGTGAGCGGTGCGAACCAGTCCGGATTGAATTGTTTTTGATAGAGCGCGATATGTATCAAGTTGTGATTCTGGATCTAGTAATTGTGGTACTTCGCCACCAATTCCATTTGCTTCTCCGCTCTCCTTTAACATGAAGGCGATTTCACTTGCACCAAGTTCTTGCTTGCTAGTTCCGACCAAATATAGGCGCTCTCCAGCGCCTTTAAGGTCGCTTGTAGCAGTGTATCTAACATCTGGATGGTCTCCGAATAAAGAGAATAGTAAAGTCGGCGGAATTGATATTTTACCCTCCCCACTACCATAATCATTCTTCATTGAATCTTTACCACTAACACATGGTAATCGATAAGCCCGACAAACTCTCTCCAATTCCCGATTTGCTCGGACCAGTTGTGCTAATTTGAATCTTCCATCCGGTGTCTTGACCGATTCTATTGGGTCTGGCCAACAGAAATTATCAAGCCCTGCTATTTTGTCAACATCGACTCCAACACATACTGCATTACGAACTGCTTCGTCAATAGATGCTGCAGCCATTGCGCCAGCGTCGATATCTGAATATCTAGGTGCGATTCCACAAGAGACTACTATTCCGTGTGGGTTGCCGTGAATTGGAGCTATGAGTCCTGCATCCCCCGGTCCATCTCTTTCAACGCCAACAAATGGTTTGATGACAGTCTGGGCGATAACTTCGTGGTCATATTGGCGAACCCATGTTTCCTTGCTAGTGATATTTGGCCTTGCTAACATTCGTAGTAAGAGCTCGTTATGATCGCTTTGTTCTGGAACACTAAATGCTTCAAGTTGTGGAGATTTCCATTCAGATTCTAATTGTAATTGTGGAACGCCATCATGAAGGAATTCAATTGGTAAATATGCTACAGTCATTTCATTATACTTGACATGGAATATTCCAGTTGAAGTAAATGTTGCAACAGGTGTTGCTTCCACTTCGTGCAGTGCAGCCAGTGCATCAAATGCTGCACGATCTTCTTCCTTTACTGCAACAGTCATTCGCTCTTGACTTTCTGAAACTAGAATTTCCCATGCTGAAAGTCCGGCTTGCTTTAGAGGTACTTTTGCTAAATCAATTTCACAGCCATTTGTATATTCTGCCATCTCGCCAATAGAGGATGAAAGGCCACCTGCCCCATTATCTGTAATGCAGGTAATCAATCCGCTATCTCGCGCTTCAAGAATCATATCAATCATTTTCTTCTGAGTAATCGGATCGCCTATTTGAACTGCAGACGAAGGGGATTCTTCGGTTAATTCTAGTGAAGAAAAGGTTGCCCCATGTATTCCATCATAGCCAACTCGGCCGCCGACCATATAGACGATATCTCCTGATGTTGGAGTCTTAATGTGTGATTCTCTTCCATCTGTTAAACGACGCGGCATTATTCCTATTGTACCACAGTAAACCAATGGTTTCCCGATATATCTGTCATCGAAAACTATAGCACCGTTGACGGTTGGTATTCCAGATTCATTGCCTCCAACTCTAACTCCAGCATGGACTCCGCGCAATACTCTGGATGGGTGGAATAAATTATCTGGCAAGTCACCTTCCCAGTCAGGTGGTCCAAAACAGAAAACGTCAGTATTAGCGATTGGTCTTGCTCCCAATCCTGTTCCAAGAATGTCGCGGTTAACTCCAACAATACCCGTCATAGCGCCGCCATAGGGATCTAATGCACTTGGTGAATTGTGGGTTTCTGCCTTCATACAAATAGACCAATCGTCATCCCACGCAATTACTCCTGAGTTGTCGTGGAATACTGAAAGTAACCAATCAACATCCTTTTGCATGTCATGTGTTGGATCCATAATGTGGGTTTTGAAGATTGAATCAATGGTGGTGTCCTCTCCAGTTTCTGTATCAACATGGTGTATTTTTGACGCGAAAATCTTGTGCTTACAATGCTCAGACCATGTTTGTGCTAAGCATTCCAACTCGACATCTGTTGGCGCATCGGGTGAAATTCCTATCGCTTCTCTAAGATTACGAGTTGCTTCGTCTCGGTAGTGTCCTTGGATGGTTTGCATCTCTTCTAGATTTAGTGCCAGTAGTCCTGAATAAGATAACTCTTCTAATTCTGCATCACTAATTTCAAGATTGATTGTTTCCGGTGTAGTGAAAACTTGTGGTGGCCTTTCTGGGAATTCAATCTCTGGCCAAGTACCATCGGCGCATGCTGCTGAATCAGAAACAAGAGCTCTTTGAATCAAGCCATTGTAAATTGTTCCCGCTAGCCATTGACTATCGCAATCGCTTGGTAATCCATAGAATGCATAGGTGATATAGGTTGAAATCTCAGCATCTGTTTCTTGTGGAAAGATTGTGTGGAAGCCATCGAGTGCTGCTTTGCCTGGATTATCGGTAACGCCGGGTTTGAATCCAATAGTGATTACACAATCTGGTGCAGTAGGGAAAATATCCGAATTGCTCATTGCAAGTGTATTAGTAAATCCTGTTTCAATGATCGGGTCAGTAAATAAGTCGTCTGAACGTTTTGCAATTTCCTCTTCTGAAATATCAGATTTGATGAGAAAGCCCACTATGCTACGAACCTCTGTTGCACTAACTGCGTGGTCTGAAAGTAATTGCCGACGAAGAGAGTCTCCACGTACATCGCGCATCCCTTGACCTTGTTTTGGTGTGACTTCTACGCGGGTTACAGCCATGGGAATGCACCGCCCCCCTATGGGGGGCGTTGGGAGGCCATAGCCTACGCTCTTTGAACAATACGGAAGTATTCACTGTAACATCTGTGCTAAATATTGCCCTGTAAAACTCTCTTTATGCGCTGCAATGTCTTCCGGTGTACCTTTTACAAGTAATTGACCACCACGTTCTCCTCCTTCTGGACCCAAATCAATAACCCAGTCGCTAGACTTGACCACATCAAGATGATGTTCGATGACAATGATGGTATGGCCCTTGTCCCTCAGTTCAAATAATACTTCAATTAATTTCTTAACATCTGAAAATGCTAGGCCTGTGGTTGGTTCATCAAGAATGTAAACAGTATGCTTATTTGGAGTTCTTCTTAACTCACTAGCAAGTTTCACTCTCTGCGCTTCTCCACCGGAAAGTGTTGTTGCAGGTTGGCCCAATCTAATATAATCAAGGCCGACGGTGCTGAGTGTCATCAATGTACGATGTATCTTCTTATGATGTTCAAAGAAATTGACCGCTTCACCAACTGCCATTTTCAATACATCATGAATGGTCTTACCCTTCCAAGTAACTTCCAAACATTCGCGAGTATAGCGCTTGCCGTCACAGATATCACAAGTCATCCATACGTCTGGTAAGAAATTCATTTCTAACTTTATTGCGCCGCCACCCCTGCAGGCTTCACAGCGGCCTCCTTTGACGTTGAAGGAAAAAGTTCCAGGAGTATAACCGCGTTCTTTGGCTAGTGTTGTCTTAGAAAATAAACTGCGAATCTCATCGAATACTTTGGTATAAGTCGCAGGATTGGAACGCGGAGTTCTACCGATTGGAGCTTGGTTGATTACGATCGCTTTGTCAACATATTCCATCCCCTCTATTTTGTGATGGCTACCGACGACTGAGTCGGCATTGTGTAAACTTCGTTTCAGTGCGGGTGCTAAAATTCCAGAGACTAAGGATGATTTTCCTGAACCTGATACGCCGGTTACTGCGGTCAAACAACCCAATGGGAACTGGACATCAATCGACTGTAAATTATTGTGAGTTGCTCCTTTGATTTCCAATATTTTACTGGTTGGTTTCTTACGCGAAGATGGCACTGGTATTGATTTTCTACCGCTAAGGTAGGCAAGGGTCACAGATTCTTCATTTGACATTACCTCCAAAGGCGGTCCATTAGCAACAACTCGCCCACCCTCTAGTCCAGCACCTGGGCCTAAGTCACAAAGCCAATCCGCTTGGCGGATGGTTTCTTCATCGTGCTCAACTACGAGTAGAGTATTTCCAAGGTTGCTGAGATCTCGTAGTGTTTCCAATAATCTCGCATTATCGCGTTGATGTAAACCGATAGAGGGTTCATCGAGAACATACATCACCCCGGTTAATCTTGAGCCGATTTGGGTTGCAAGACGGATTCTTTGACTTTCGCCACCTGAAAGTGTGTTGGCCCCCCTATCCAAAGTTAGATAGTCCAATCCCACACTATCGAGGAATCCTAATCTTGATTCTATTTCTGCCAAAATATCTTTACCGATATAGAGGCTTCTTTCGTCGAGTATTTCCATCATATCGGCAAAGGCTTCTGGGGCGCCTTCTCCATCTGGTTGCCATGACCTAATCACTGATAATGCATCGTGAACTGAACAATTACTTACTTCTGGAAGACGAATGCCCCCCACCGTTACAAAGCGCGCTGCTGCGTTGAGTTTTTCACCATTACACTCTGAACAATCTAAGTCGGTCATGCAGGAAATTAGGCGTGAACGGGTTCGTTCTGAGGTTGTTTCTGTGTAGGTTTTTTGAAGGCGCGGTATTACTCCTTCCCATGGTTTACTGTAGTTATATTGTGAGCCGGATTCACTAGTGAATTTGTAATGGATTATGGTTGAGCCAGAACCATACAAAAGTATGTCTTTCTCATCATCATTCAATAGTTCAAATGGTGCTGTTGTAGATATCCCATAATGCTGGCAAGTATTTTCCATTAATTTCCTATACCATGATGGGGACATAGATTGGCGCCATGGAACGATACAGCCTTTAGAAACGCTGGCGTGCTTATCAATAATTAATTGCTGATTGAATTGACGTTGTACTCCGAGACCCTGACAAGAACTACATGCACCCAGGGGTGAATTGAATGAGAACACTCGTGGTGATAGTTCGGGCATGAAAGCACCATGATCTGGGCATGCAAAATCTTCCGACCATGCAACGGTTTCTCCCTCTTTGGTAAAGCGAGAGCGAGTTCCTTCACTAAGCTTCATTTCTTCAGGTGGCTCTCTTAAACTTTCGATCGCTGTAGTTCCACCTCCTAGTTTAATTGCAGATTCTACGGCTTCTGTCAGGCGCTGACGGCGGTCTTTGGTACAGGTGACGCGGTCTATTCGAACATCTATATCGTGACGGAAGTTTTTATCCAATTGAGGAGGGTTTTCAAATTCCACTTCGTGTCCATTGACTTTCCCATTAAGATATCCTTGCTCAATTAACTGGCGGAATAAATCAAGATGAGTTCCTTTTCTAGAACGTACTATTGGACTCCAAACTGCAACTGCATGGCCCTCCATATTCCACATAATATCATCTACAATCTCTTGAACAGTACGTCTAGCAACTTCACGACCACATTGTGGACAGTGTGGTTTGCCGATTCGAGCCCATAGTAATCGTAAGTAATCTTGAATTTCGGTGACGGTTGCAACGGTTGAACGTGGATTGTGACTGCCTTGTTTTTGATCGATAGAAATTGCTGGAGAAAGGCCTTCGATTGAATCACAATCTGCTTTTTTCATTTGCCCAATAAACTGTCGCGCATATGATGAGAGGCTTTCGACATACCTTCGTTGTCCTTCTGCGTATAATGTGTCAAATGCTAAACTGGACTTCCCAGAACCAGATACGCCCGAAATAACGACAAATTGACCCTTGGGTAATTTGACATCGATGTCTTGTAGGTTGTGAGTTCTAGCACCCTTTACCTCAATCCATCCTGCATCGCCGGGCTCACTCATTACCTCACCAATTAACTGGGCGCGTCAAGGGTTCAAGAAGTCCTCCCTAAGCAGAGTCCCAACTTCATCTTTGAGATTCAGGCCCGGTGAAAGGAACTTTTGATGCGAAACGCACTGGGTCATCGCTTTGTGGGTGAAGGAATTCTAGTGCTGTCGCATGTAAACAGACGCGATTTAATGGATTGGCCGAAGATTCGTGTAATTCATCACCAACGACTGGGCAGCCTAGGTCTTTCATCGCCATCCGGATTTGATGTCTTTTTCCAGTATCAATAGTAATGTGGATGAGTGAGACGTGGTCATCACTATCTTCAACATCCCAATGTGTAATTGCTTTTTTTGCTCCTTGATAAGTTGAACTTACCTTTCTTACATGGAGGTGTTTATCCTCTGCTAACCAAGCAGAAACAGTTCCTGAATCTTTCTCTGGACGGCCTTCTACAAGGGCATGGTATGTTCGGTGTACACTACGTTCTGCGAATTGTTGTTGTAGTGTTTCTTTGTATTGTTTATTCTTTGCGAAAACCATCACCCCGGATGTGTCTCGATCCAAACGGTGGACAATGTGGCACCAATTTCTTGCACCACTAAATTGTACATAATCGACACAGCGAGAATGGAGTGTGTCGGTTTCTAATTTATTGGTTGCAATAGATAGCATTCCTTCTGGTTTGATGACAACCAATATCGCCTCGTCTTCATAGATGATGTCGATTTTTGGACCATTATATTGAGATCTTGGTGATGGTGATTCTTCAGCGGCTTTGACCTTATCTAAAATTTCAATATTCGTCCCTGCTACAACTGCATGTTTAGCGCGATTACACACTTTACCATCGACTATGACTCTGCCACTGGTTAGCATTTTACGCAATGTTGATTTGCTAGATTGTGGAAATAGTTTAACCAAAACTTCCAACAAATTACTTTCTTCATCACTACTATATTTCATAATTTCACCTCATAATATGAGTGCGTCTATCCACACTCCAACCTCGGCCTTCTGGCCTGGTTGTAGTAGAGTTAATGCGTCTGCACTAGCTAAACTTTCCAAATTTCCTGAGCCTTGGTGGCTGCTTTGTGTACCTACTAGACCTTCTTCAGTACTGTGAATTTGTATTCTTCTAAGAGTCACGCAATCGTCTGTTGATTTTATTTTATCTGCCAACTTTACACGTACTGGGGTTTCTGTTGGCCCTGTAGCGGAAGTTACGTGACGCAACCAAGGTGCCACTATCATTCTGAAAACTACATGGCTACTTACTGGGTTCCCTGGAAGGCCAAAAATTGGAGTTCCTTTCCATGTTCCAAATAATGGAGGAGAACCTGGTCTTATTTTGACTCTCCAAAACTTGAGGTCTCCTTCTTCCTGCATTATCTTTCGAACCAAATCCCAATCCCCCATACTCACTCCACCAGAAGTTAGAATGAGGTCGCAAGTTTTTGCAGCTTGATCGAGAGCTTTTCTCAATTCGTTAATGGTATCTGGTACTGCGTTGAATCTATGTGGTTGGTGTCCTAGCCATTTTACTAGTCCTGCTAATCCAAATGAATTAGATTCGTATAACTGACCATGTTGAAGTGGTTGACCTGGAGAAACCAATTCGTCCCCAGTAGATATTATTGCAACTTTTGCTTTAGAGGCTACTGGAACTTCGGCATAACCCATTGTAGCACAAAGTCCGATTTTGCTTGGATTTAATATTGAACCCTTTGATAGTGCAACCTGCCCTTTTTGTAAATTCTCTCCTCTTTTACGAATGAAATGTTTTTTGGATTGTTGGAGAAGTGTTACTGATTGTTGTTGCTCATCAACTTCACATAATTCAATTTGTAATATTGAGTCAGCGCCTTTTGGAATTGGTGCTCCTGTCATTATTCGATAGGCACTTCCCACTTCTACGTTTGAGGATTCAATATCAGATCCTGCTTGTGATAGGCCTGTTATTTTTAGAATACTTGGAGGATTTAATGTGTCTTCAAAACGCATTGCGAAACCATCCATTGCTGAATTATCAAAGGCTGGGTCATCGACTTTACTGATTAAATCGGTTGCCAATATGCGGCCATGTGCATCATCTAATGATAATATTTCGTTGTCTAATGTAAGTGGGGTTTGTTTGGCGATGCGTACCGCTTCGTCTAAAGATACGAAATATGGAACTTCCCCCATAATTATTGGCGGGATGATTGATTGGTTTGAGGATGTGGGTCGCTAAAATCAAAATTAAAGGATATGTGAACTAGAAATTTGTCATCTCTAGTCAATGAATTTGGCGGCAATCTATTCATCTAACTAACCTTGGGAAGGGGTATGGAGGTGTTTACAACAGGCGTTCTCCTCATGGCGCTTTGTTTGGTCGCTTTTCTTTACGCGAGTGTTGGCCATGGTGGAGCTTCTGGTTATTTGGCGATTTTATCACTCACCGTCTACGCTTCCCAAGATTCTGCTTGGCTAAAACAGCATGCTTGGAGTTTGAATTTAATAGTCGCTGGACTTGCATTTATTGCATACAAACGTTCAGGTTACTTCAGTTGGAAACTAACTCTTCCATTCCTCGTTACCAGTATACCAGCCGCGATAATTGGTGGCTATCTAAAGGTTGATCATAGTATATATGATACCTTATTATCACTGACTTTAATCTTCGCAGCGTGGCGATTGATGACTATAAAAAACAAAGATTCCGAAGATATTTTTGTTGAACCGCCGGCTCATTATATTGCTGCAATTGTCGGATTGATTATTGGTTTATTAAGTGGAATTATTGGAATTGGTGGGGGGATTTTCCTTTCACCAATTATCCTGTTATTTGGCTGGGGTGATGTGAAAACTACTGCTGGAGTTGCTGCTGCGTTCATTTGGTTAAATTCTGCAGCAGGGTTGATTGGTAGCACCATTTCTGGTCAACTGGTTCTCGATGTTGCAGTTTTGTTACCATTTAGCATGGCTGTAATTGTTGGTGGAGTGTTTGGTGCAAAAGTTGGTGCTGATGTTTTATCACAGCAGACCGTTCGTAGATTATTGGTTTCTGTGCTTCTACTAGCTGCATTAAAGCAGGTAGTGGAATTATTAAGCACCTGGACTTAATGAGAAGTTTCAGAATTCCATAATGTTTCCACATTCTGGATATGCGCAGGAAACTGTATACTTAGCCTTCTTGGGCTTAGGGATTTTCAACATTGAACCACACATTGTACATTGTACTGTAAGGGTTTCTGGGCCCTTCTTCTCTGGAGTATCGGTTAGAGTACGTCCAACATCTGTTGACCAACCGAGTGAATCGGTATAGGTATCGACCTTCTTCATTTTCTTTTGTTTCAAAGAAAGGCGCATCTTGCGCTTCTTTTTCTTAGGTTTTGGTCCTCTTTCAGCCATGTCAATCTGTCCCCCCCTCGTGGTTGTCATATTCAATTACTTCGGCTATATTCTTCACCTAAAAATTCAGAAACACCATTCACTGGAGTGTGAACAATATGGCCATTTGCTTCTAGTGCCTCGACCAATGGTGGACGGGCGTGATTTGGATCTGTGTGGTAAACAACAACTTCTTCAGCTTCACATGCTTTAGCAAATTCAACAATTTCTTTGTGCCCTGCATGGGTAGAGAATGTAAATTGATCTAATTCAAGTGGTATTTCTGTCATTTTACCAAAGATTCGAAGTTGACCTTTGTCTTGTAACATTCTACCACCAGTATTGCTAGCCTGATAGCCAGTTTGTAAAATTGCATTTTTATTATCATGGCGAAGTCTGTTGAGATACCAAAGTGCTGGGCCGCCCTCTAGCATTCCTGAAGTAGTAACTATTACATCAGAATCTAAAGCTTTCTTTTTATCAGATTTACTAGAAACTCGTCGAGACCATCGCCAAGAAGATTCTAGGGCTGAAGCGTCTTTCAAAGATTCTGGGTGCTGCATTTGTAATTTGGCAATTCTCTTACCCATACCATCGACATGAACGTCGAGATGTGGGAGGTATTTGTGTAGATTCATTACAATATCCTGGGTTCTACCATTAGCAAAGGCGGGAATTAATGCTGTCCCACCTCTATCAACAACTTGTTGTATTCTATCCATAAAACGTAATATTTCTTGTTGCATATCTGGATGATCTCTTCCTCCATATGTACCTTCAAGAAAAACGGTGTCAACCTTTCTTGGTTTTGCACCGCTGGTTAATGGGGAATCTCTAGTATCAAAATCACCAGTCATCAGAACCTTACGGTTTGGAGTTTCTATTTCCAACATTGCTGCACCTGGAATATGTCCTGCTTTATGCAAAGATAATTGCCAATCTTCGTGCTGCCATTTTTTATTATAATCATGAATTTGCCATGATTCTAATGCAGTATCTATATCTCTTTTATCCCAAGCTAATGGATATTTTTCTATCGAACTTACTTTGTAACAATCATGCCACATTAAATTAGATATTTCTGCTGTTAAAGCAGTTCCGTGTAATTTTGTTCGGTGATTAGCACATAACCAAGGAGCCATTCCAAGATGATCTATGTGAGAATGGGTAATTATTGCATCTTTTACCATAGGTGCTTCTGAAGGATAGCGAGGAGGATTTGTTGGAGCTAATCCATAATCTAATAAAAGTCGAGTTGATTTAGCATCTTCAAGCATAATACCAACGTTACCAACTTCATCACCACCTCCCAAATAATGATACCTTAATCCTTTTTTTGGAGGGTTTTCA
>JAACCR010000146.1 GCA_009937205.1 Methanobacteriota archaeon
AATCCATGGCTATCATTCTCTACTGCTAAAGATGTTTCAGTTGCAGGTTCGGTATTTATTTTAGGTTTTAAGGCCATGAGGTTGTATAACACTCACTCTATTTTAAATCTTATCATTTTTAATCATTCAAAATAGCAGTGGGGCAAGTATTTACTCCTAATACCCGATAAATTGGGCAATAGCCAAATGTTGAGGTAAGAACGGTCCACGTCCCTACAATAAAAAAGGCGATTTCCCAATCAGCGTTTGCAAGGTAATCAAACGTGACTAGGCCCAAGCCGGTAAACATTCTGACAGTCCTATCAAATCCACTCAAATTCATATCAATTCCTCAAACTTTTGCCATTACTCCGCTTACAATGTTGAATGGTTCAAATAGACGTTTCCAGGGAAGGTGTTCCGACTCAACCATCTCATATGCTTGCTGAATCAATGCCATTGAAGCAATTCTCGGAACTAAACCCTTCGAATAATAATCAATCCATGCGTGAAGATAAGCTCTCTGAGATTTCGGTAAATTCTTTGGTAATCGTCCAACAGCCCGACGTAAAGCAGCAGCAACATATCTTTTCTCAACATTATGGCCCATGTATTCTTGAGCTCCAGTAATATATTCCAATGCTAATTCATTCATCGTTTTATTTTCAGGGTTTACGGCCAACAGATTTCCAAGAATCCGGGGAGCATTGGGTGAGCGGCTTTGCAATAGCAGTTTGTGTTCCCCGTGAAATTGCTGTAAACTGGATCTAGTCCAACCTCTTTCTTCATATTTCCACCACAGGTCCATCATTGCAACACGAGCAAGGAAGTTTTCAGCCTGAACTGGTTCAGACAAACGTCCTTCTTCAATAGCGGGAATGTGCGGGTAGAGAGTAGTGAATATCATTGAGAAAAGACCAGTACCATTTTTTTGTGGATGGGCCTTTTCGCTATATACCTTAACGCGCTCAAGGCCACAACTAGGAGAGCCTTTCTTGAATACAATTCCAGAAATTCTTTGATTAATCAAAGCATCGGATTGCAATTCGCTCCACTCGGCCATTTTTTGAGTATAGTCTTCACCAGATTTAGGTTCAATTAGACGAATCCCGGCAGGGCTATTTACCAATCTTACTGTAGGTCTAGGAGTGCCTAATCCAATGCCTACTTCTGGGCAAAAAGAAATCTTTTCAATATAATTATTTAATCGATCAAATAACGCAAAATTACAATGTCCGCCGTTATATCGTACATTTTGTCCCAATAGGCATGCAGAAACTGCTACTTTAGGTAAGTATTCAGGTTCAACCATAACATCACTACCTCCATTCCAATATATATACGATAGTTTTCAACCAAGGGTGAAACTCCACTAAATTACCATGGATATTTCAAATTCCATAAGATTCCATCATTGATAATAACTTGTATTGCGAACATCATTGCTCCGATAATAGGCCAAATCGTTCCAGGTTGAATTCCATTCTGATGAGCACTCAAAGCAAATAGTCCAAGAAGTATATTTCCTAAACAAACGAGCAGTAGATTTCCAATCACCAACCATTTTGTCCAAGAGTAATCGCTACGGATGTGGAATGCGGTTAGTTCAAGCCAAAGGCAAGAAGGAATCAAGACCAATAGGAAAGCAATAAGCAAGCGAGTATGCCCTCCACTATTTCCATTAGTCCAAGGCCATTGGACTGTTTCTACAGCTGCAGCATCCCATCGATAGAGGAAATACCACCACATGATCAGGAATCCTGTTGCTGCAATAAACATACATATGACATTAAACGGCTGCCAAGACTCAGGAATGCCCCCCCACAGTTGATTTGGATCATCCATTCGATAAACCCCAATAACATACGACGCCAATACCATCGGGCCCAAGATGTATAAAATCAATCTAACAGAGTTACGCGTTATTTCCATGGATTGATTTTAGATTACCGAGGTATAATATATTGTTTACTTTCATACAACAGCCGGTAAATAAAATGAAGAATTGAGAAATATCCAAAACAACTAGAACAGGTTTATCATTACTAGCGAACTCACCGATTTAGATGAGGTCTCTTGCGTTGATACTTTCCTGTTTGATGTTATGTGCATCATTAGGGGGTTGTTTAGGTGCACAAGAGCAAGAAGAAACAACTTCAGAACCGACTGACACAACTCCTCTAAGAGTTAACCACATCCAGGTTAAAGGAACTCATAATTCGTATCATCTAAAGCCAATAGGTCCAACAATTCGCGCCTACGATTACTCTCATGAACCCCTTGATACACAAGCCCAACAATTTGGAGTAAGGCAATTTGAGATTGATGTTTGGTGGAGTCCAGGCCAGCAATTACAAGTCTATCATAATCAATATGATAGCAGAACTACTTGTCAAACATTGCAACAATGTTTGCAAGTATTACTAGAGTGGAGCGACTCAACACCAAACCATGTCCCTCTAACGATTTGGATCGAGCCAAAAGAATGGACTTGGGCTGCGGTTGATGATACTACGGTGATCCAAGCTCAAGATATGTTAGATGATTTGGAACAAGAAATCAATTCAGCGTGGCCAGGAGAGAAGATAATCACTCCCGATGATGTTCGCGGAGAGCATCCAGATCTTTCAACTGCAGTAACTACTACTGGGTGGCCATTGCTCGACTCTTCAAGAGGAAAAGCCATTTTCGTATTACTGGGGGGTGGAGATTTACGTACAGATTATCATTCCAAATTTCCAAATTTAGAAAACGCTACAATGTTCACAATGTCTGTGGAGAATACCCCTGAGTCAGCAATATTTTCCAATACCAATCCAATAGGTGATGCTGAAGAGATACAAGCATTGGTTGAGGCGGGCTATATCGTAAGAAGTCGTGCAGATGATGCTGAAGGCGGCGAAGCAGATAATAATGAGACTGATCGTCGCGATAAAGCAATTGAAATCGGAGCTCATTCAATCTCAAGAGATTATCCAACACAAGTCGATGGCATTGAATATTGGCTTGATTTGAATGTGAGATGTAATCCCATTTCTGCACCAATTGATTGTTCAGATGATGCAATTGAATGATATAGGAAATACTATTCAACAGCAAGTGAAGGAAATAATATGGACGGTGCGAAATCAGTGCAACCCCAAAGCGCCCCGCTCCCTAATCACCATCCTACAGAGCCTGTAAACAACACCCTTAGCAGTACTGTTTGGGTTAGTACGGGCTTAATTGTTGCCGCTATTCTTTTGGCTATGTTCGGCGTGATGTCGGATGCTTGGGCAGTACAAGAGGAATCAGAAACCGTTGAATTATTTGGAACCGAAATTACAACAAACATGTCCCAAAAAACAGGTCTAGATGATTTCTCGACAACATTATGTGTCAATGATGAATGCGAAACTATGAATGATGATTTAGGTAATGCATATGACAATTGTACGTCAAATGCGGCTGATATGGAATTAAATTCATCTGAAACAGAGGAAATATGTGGTGACTTAGAAGATACGGCAAGAGCAGGTCTAACTGGAATGATTTTCATCACAGCGGGCATTTGTGTAATGCTAACTGCTCTACTTGCTACATTTATCGGTACACGCGGCACCATACTCCCTTATGCTCAGTACTATCCATTCGGAGGCGCCGCACTCATTCTCGCTGGTGTTGTTGCTTGGAACATGATATTGCCCGAGGGCAATGCCAGTCTAGGGTATAGCGCTTGGACGACTATTGCCAGCATTGTTTTGGCAACGACATCTGGAGGATATTCTATGTATAATGGGCAAAATGGGCAGTCATTACTCACAAATAGGCGAATGCCAGGTACAGGTGTACGCGCTCTAACAGCAGAATCAGATGCTAGAGAGTATGTTCTTCGCGAAAATGCAATGGGTACGAAATCTACTTCTCTTGTTGAACAAGGTAAAGTTCTCCGTTTAGTATATACTAAATTAGACAATGAAGAAGTAGTTACAGAAGACCATTTTATTGTTCAGAAGACATCTTTAACAGGTTTCACTCATTATCGTTTTGATTGGCTTGATAATGGCAAATATGCATGGTGGTTGATGACCGCCTTTGGAATCATTTCATTATTCAAAGATTCCCAACAATCCCCGCTGCTGTTAATAGGAGCCTTATTCTCATTGGCCCAATTCTTTGATCCAGAATTATTGTCCTTTGAAACCAACTCAAGACGGCATCGTTTGCTTCTATACAGGCAGGATTCAAACCGGGAATTAACAAATTTTAGTATGGGCGAAATTGATTCCAAAATGCAACAATTGCTTAGTGGTGGGCAATTAGATGGCAGCAGTGTCGAGGCCAAAGCAGCAGAAATTGAGGAAAATAGAGCGGCAGAAATCCAAGCAGAACAAGAAGCCGCAGTTGCCCTTGAACTTGCTAAGGCTGCTGCTGCGACAGCACCCGTAATTGCACCCATCTCACCTCCAAGTGCAATACCTGGTATAGAA
>JAACCR010000037.1 GCA_009937205.1 Methanobacteriota archaeon
ACTCGTTGGGGTGATTATCTTGATCATACCTTTGATAGATTGCTAGATGGAACTTGGATTGTTTGTATTGCAGTATCTCCATTCGTCGGCGATATGTCATTTGGATTAGTGGTTGCATGGTTTACATTATTGGGGTCTTACATGGGGACTCAGGCTCAAGCGGTTGCAGGAACAAGGAATTACCGTGGCTTTGGAAGGGCAGATCGAACAATCATGTCAATCGTAGCACTAATTTTATCTGGTCTTTTCATCTTCTTTGACGTTGCAAGTTTTGGTTATTTCCCAGGCGTCTTCGACCATATTGAAATCAGTCCAATGAGCATAGTATTGATAATTTCGGGCATGGGCGGAATATACACATTTTTGATACGATTCATACAGGCCAATAACGGAATTAAGGAAATAGATAGAAATGACCCCCTTCCTCAGCCTAATCAAAAGAAATCTGAGCAATAATTAATTGCCCTAATTTATCATTCCCGCCACCCCGTAGGGGTGATAGTAATGGCAATTTTCGCACTTTCCAAGCGACAGCGTATTAATAGGTTAATGCGACAAGCGTAGTGATGGGTATGAAATCAAGTGAATTTGGCGGCATGCAAAAGGCTGTATTCTTGGTGCTCTGCATGTTGTTGGCAATAGCGCCATTAAGCAATGTTTCAGCGGAAGACATAGGCTCTCCTGCGAGTTTACAGGCTCAAGATATCACTGCATTTTTTGACCCTCTTAGCGAAACTACATCCATCACATGGAGAAACATTGATTCATCGGGAGCCGAATTGAATGGTTTGTTTGACTCAACATACAATGTATATCGCAGTAGTGAGCCAATCGATGCTGTAAATATTCTCAACCTTACGGCCTTTGCCTCAGTAAGCGCTTGCTCTCCTGCTGCATCCATGAATAACCCATTCAATTGTAGGGGAGTGAATGGAACACATCCAGGACATTCAGTATCATATCTAGTATCTCCTGGTTTCAATGGTTCAACATATTATGCAATTACTACAGCGAATGAGACTGGAGTTGAAACCTATGAATTAGATTTCAATGCATCAAATCTATTTGATCCAGTATTGGAAATAACTACTCCAGTCCGTACTCCTTACAACCTTGCAGCTACTTTTGACTCTTCTCAAAGCAAGACTACGCTACAATGGGTCAATTACAATGACATTTACCCGATCTTACCTGAAACTGGCGATGATGCTTACCAAATACATCTTTGGAGAACAGAATATCAAGTTTTTAGATCGAATGGACAAATTCTTCTGGGTCAAGAAACACCAGTGCTAACACTTCCTGCTGGAACTAGCAGTGTAGTTATCGACATACCAGAAAATACTGATAGAGACGTCTATTATTCTATTACCTACCTTCTTCCAAATTGGACTGCACCAGGAATTGATTATGAGGATGTTAGATTCCTATCAAATAATGCTATGTCAACTTCCACATTAGAAGATAACAAACCACCAAGCCAAGTGGACAGTATTTTTGCTTCCTTTACTGCGGAACCTGAAACAGGTGGCGGAGTAACTGGAATCACATGGGCAGATGTAAATGGTGAGGAAGGAGAATCATATCAAATCTATATGGCAGGAGTTCCATTTTCAACAATTCTCAATTCGGATGTACAATTGATTGCTACGATTACCGAGGGAGTTGGAGCCTTTGATTACGATGTGCCAGTAGGCAGAATGGGTCACGCGTACTATTGTATTGTCACAGTTGATATCTATGGAGTTTCAGATACCAATACTACTCAAAACAGTTGTGAAGGTCCAATCTTTGAGAATGCCTTTTCTAATTGGATTGCTGAGCCGACCAATGTTTATGCAGAATTTATTGGAGATAAAACGACCAGGGTTACTTGGGATGACCAACTTGGAGTTGAAGGAGAGCGCTATCATATTTGGAGATCTAATTATTTGGTTTCTGGAACACAATTCAACGGTGTTATTGGTTCAACAAGTGACAATTATTCTGTAAAATGGCTTGGAACAGTCACCGATGGAATTGGCGTATTTGATGTAACTATTGAAGATGACATAATACCAGATAATTCACATTACTTTGTTACCAGTGAGGCATTATATGGTCACATTAATGGAACATATCACTATACCGAATTAGTTCAGAACTACTATGGTCCAATTTCAGAAGACACTCGTTCTCCAAACCCACCTAGAATAAAAGAAGCATATGCGGTTGGAAGTATAAATCAAATAACTCTAGAGTGGTTTAATGAAGTTGAAGTCAATGAATCATATACGATTTGGCGACATATGGGTGAGCCCTTCGGTGAAGATAGAGATGAACT
>JAACCR010000038.1 GCA_009937205.1 Methanobacteriota archaeon
CGTAGGTGTTACCACCATCAGAGAAGATATGCCACCAATTGTCTTCCAAAGTAGTATCAAGATAGTAAACCATATCATTTGCATCAACTGCAATATCTCCTTCATCCCCTAAACATTGTGAAGCACCTTGTGCACAAGCAGTGGCTAATGTTGGGCAAGACTGAAGGTGATTCCCAGGAGTTGGAACGAATTCGGAGCCGTGACCCCATGTTTCTCCATTATCGTTTGAGATCCAAAACCATGAAGCCCAATAATCCCAACTGGTCATTTCTCCATCTTCACATGCATACCAGAAATCAAGTGGGCCTTCGAGAATCGGCCCAAGTGGTGTTCCTTCGCCACCCCAGCGTAAATCCTTGTGAGCAGTTACGAATAAATTTCCTTGGCTATCGATTGAAAGGCTCGGTTCATATCCGATCCCATAGCCTTCATAGCCAGGGTCTTGTCCATTTTCAAGATCTATACATTCTTCATGACGTGGCATGTATTCAGGCTCATCCCAAGTGAAGTAAACTTGTTCGCCTTGAAATTCCGAATCATCAACACCAGTCGCCTTATCTCCTGTCGTTAAAGCAGGACCCAATATCGCAGCGAGTAATAAAAATATGAATGAAATTGCAACTGTAGAACCTAATGCAATATTCAACTCATTGCTTGAACTTTCCGTTTCGGGATTGAGGGTTCCAACCAGTACAGCATCAATGCCCTCTTCTGCCATGAATAGGGCTTACACCGCTTACCTTTGATTCTATGCTTAGGATTGTTGTTCTGGTAAATCGCCCTTTGTTGAATCGGGATTAGAATCTCTTCCACCCCAGGGTGTTAATGTTCTATTAATTCCAAGACGGCGAGCGAATAAAAATTTGAAATTCTTCCACCCATCTCCCCATGTATGAATTTCCGCTTCGCCGACTCTAGGACGATAAGGTACTGAAATCTCAATGGCCTTTTGTTTTCCGAGATATCTACGAGCAAGGATTTTGATTTCCTCTGATAGTGGCATACCATCATTGGTTGGCCTCATTCTATCATCATTGAAAATGGACTTTCGGAATACCCACATTCCGGTTTGTGAATCTTTTAGACCATAACCGAATAACATCCGGGCTGTGAATGATAATCCCCAATTTCCAAAGCCATGTAGTCCTGACATTGAACCATCTTCTGCTAGGCTCAAACGATCACATGAGATGAAATCCAATTCATCATCAAGTAACCTCTTTACCAATTGCGGGACAACTTCTGCTGGGTAAGTACAATCTGCATCCATTGTGACAATGATTTCGTTAGAAGCTATATCGAAACCAGTTCTATATGCTCGACCATATCCCTTTCTATCTTCCAAATGGACTCTAATGCCTTTTTCTAAGCCAATCTCTCTAGTTCTATCAGTTGAGTTACCATCAACTATCATTATTTCCAAATCTTTGCACCAACCCCTTGGGATTGCGTCAACTGTTGGACCGAGTGCCTCTTCTTCATTACGGGTAGGAAGAATTACAGTTACAGTCACTGGAAGAACTTCGCTCATATACTGCCCACAAGAGCAACCCCCTTGAAGGCATTGGAGAGATAATATGATACATGGGCAATCTTGGATAGGTGATATTGAAACGCTAAACAATTGTGGAAGGGTTGATGCACATAGCGATGATATCAGGTGAATACCCTCCCAGATGGGGAGGTATTGGCTCTGTGGTATTCCATCTCGCTGGACATTTGGCAGCATTAGGGCATCAAATTACAATTATTACAAGAAAACATAGTGGTATCGCACCCGTTCAGCAAGGAGTTGCAATAATTGAAGTACCTTGGTTAAAGTTACCAATGGCATTTACTCGTTCTTATGGAAAGCACGCATTGAAAGCATTAACTCGTTTAAACAAAATAGAAAAGGTCGATATTGTGCACACATTACTTCCACTTGTTTCTTGGACAAGAAAAGAATATAGGTTTGTTGAAAACAATATTGCACCGGTAGTTTCTGCATTAAACGGTTCATGGATCGGTGAAAAAGAAGGAATGAAACTTGCAGCAAAGCACCGCGCAGCTGCGACTTGGAAGAATCCAAACGACTTGGCAATACTAACAACTGGGTCTTGGTATGCTAGATATGAAAAGGCAGGAATTCTTGAATCATCAGTATCTGTTGCAATAAGTAATTCGACTAAAGAAGAATTCAGACGTTGGTATAATCCGAAAGAAGATTGGCGCTGTGAAACAATTCTTTACGGTGTTGATCACCTTGTGTTTAGGCCATTAAACCATGACGACGAAGATGAGCAATTAGACCATGAAAAATTACGTCAAGAATACGATGCAGCGGACGAAGATTCTCTGTCCGGGAGACCGAGTAAGAACACTCCACTATTATTGGCAGTAGGTCGCCTAGTTGCCCGAAAAGGGCATCTGACCTTATTGCGTTCAATGCCAGAAATACTTGCAAAACATCCAGGTGCGAG
>JAACCR010000039.1 GCA_009937205.1 Methanobacteriota archaeon
TAGGTGTAAGGACCTTCATCTCCTCCAGCAGTAACATCAACAGTAACTGGGACATATGTTCCAGTCATAATGTTGGTAATACCATTGAAGTCAAATCCAGTGTCCTCACTGAATCCGTAATCAGCAACAAGCTCACGTACTCTTTCAACACGGATACCAATCTCTTGAGTAGCAACGCCTTGCTGGTAGTCTGCAATAGGCATCAATGCTGTATCGTAATTAGGAACATACGATGGTGCAGCACCTGTGTCACGCAATACCAAACGGATTTGACAGTAGTCAGATCCAGTTGGTCCGATTTGGTGTATACCGTTATTGTTCAAGTAATCAACTTCCCAGTCGTAACCGTTAGTAGTTGCGTCTGGAACAAGGTCCAAGACTAAGTCGTCACCAACGATTGTCGCATCGAAGTAGTTACCGTAAACACACTGGTCTGTGGACTCGATTTCCCAAGTCAAATCAGCGTCGTTGTGATCGATATCGTCCTTCATAGAAGCCAGACTGAATGTCAAGTTCTCAGCGCTTGTGTCGTCTTCCATTACTGAAAGCTTCCATGGCACTGTGTTGACAGATCCATTGTCTGGGTTCACTGAAACAGTTCTTCCTTCATCATCAGTCATTGATGCATTCCAGTCAAGAATAACCGGAGCGTCGTTAACAGGTGATACTGAGAACTCAACATCAAAGTCAGCAGCATTCTGATTCTCTGCTCCATCGTCAGATAGAGTTAGAGTAACAGTACAGGTGCCACCTAGTTCGTTGTTTGTGTTCTCGGTTAGAACCAACTCGTTGATAGAGTTCACTTCAGCAGAGAAGGCAATACATGTTGCAGGTACAGATGCACCCCATGTGTAGACTTGTCTGGTTGGTGATTGCTCATTAGCCATGTCACGCACGTAGGAACGTGTTGCATTGCTTACATCTCCCAAGGACTTGATATGGGAACCGAATCCTTCAGGAAGGATGTTGTTGAACGATACATCCTCTGAGAATAGAGGCATACAATCATTTTCTTCAACATTACAAATCACTGGTGCGTCGTTAACGTTATCAACAGCGAATGTTATGTTCTTAGAATCAGTCAATCCATTGCTATCAGTTACTTCGAAGCTGTAGGTCATTGTACCGAACTGGTTATCAAGAGGTGTAATAGTTACTTGATGACCATTTTGGTTCCAATCAACTAGAACATTGTCGTGTGCAACAAGATTACTATCAGCAGATGTCCAGGACATTGTTGCTTCATCATCTTGTACGTCATCAGCCATGTTAGTTAGGCTGAATGTGTAAGCACCAGAGTCCTCGTCAACAGTGATGTCAGCGAGTGAAGTTCCGATAACAGGACAAGCACGCTCCATGTCAAGGTTGATGTTAACGTTAGTTGCCATTGAGACATCTTCGCTAACAGCCCAGTCATAAGCACAGTCTGCAGAGGTCTTGACCATTACGTCGTAGTCCTTTGCAACACTTGGTGCGTTAGATCCCTTGTATGTACGGTATACTAGTACTTCATCAGCAATTACACCAGTTAGCAAATCATCGTGAGTCAATTCAACAGTGATGTAATCACTGAAGGATTGCAGAGTATTTGCGCTGTTGATTGCTTGAGTTGGGTGAACAGTGCTGACATCAGCAGTGCTCTCTCCTTGTACTATTGCAACAACATCAATTTGACTTGGTGTTCCGCCCATGCGGCTGAATGGAATAGAGATCTCAGCGAAGTCGCCAGAGAAGTCTACTGCTACAGCATCCTGACTCAATGAAGTAGGTCCCCATCCAAGGAAACCATATGAGTACAGACCATAGGATGAATCACTGTCTGCCCAAAGAACATAGTTCGCAGGTACAGGTAGTGTATGAGCACCGCCCATTCCATTATATCCAGTTGTGGAACCACTTCCATCAGTACTGATGTAAATCAGTAAGTCGGAGTTGGTTAAGTCCTCGCCGGTTAATCCGAAGTACAGGTTGTCACCTTCGATGTAAGTCACAGACATATCATTGGTACCGTCACCGCTCATCAAACCAGGCATTGCATATCCTGATGGGTTCAGAGCGTTTCCACCGTTCCAGTCACTGTCGTCACCGTCAACAACCATATTCTCTGGTTGGAAACTTGTGGACACGTACGAAGCACGTGTACCGTCAGTGGACTGAATTAGAAGTGAAACCTCGTTCGTTGGAGTAGCAGTCAGATGAGTGCTTGCCATTGAGAAGAGATTTGCTTCATCGATAGTTGCAGTAGTGTGTACCATCAACTTAGATTCGTCAAGAGAGTTACCAATAGAGGTAATGTATGCATTTGAACCTGCATCAATTTGCGTCGATGAGGACCAAGTCATGTTCTCAACTGAACCTACTGATTCGTCGACCTTCAATGCTGTAGTTGCATCGACAGTTCCACCATCCCAGCGGAATGGTGAATTGACAATGTGAACACCGACATCACCAGATGCATCAAGTGGGTATACCCAAACATCTGAAGAGTCTTCAACATATAGACCAGTTCCTGCAGTACCACCGTCAACAGCTGCGTTGATCGCTGTTACAGTTGTACTCATTGCATGGACACCATAGGTTGCACCAGTAATTGTTGTAGCACCAGTTAGGTCGAGAGTACCGGATGGCATCTCAACACCTGTGTCGTAACCTGATACGGTTGTTGCATTCAAAGATAGTGCGTTCACTCCATCAGCGGAAATAATTCCGTTAGTTAGAGATGAGCCATCACCAGCTAGTACAGATCCATCGTCATTGTAATCACAATTCTCTAGAACGATTGCATTGTCAGACAATGTGATACTGTTTGCTGCAGAGTTAATTTCTACAGATGAACAGTCCATTGCTGTAATACCAACTGCATTCGGGGAAAGACGACCAGCACTTAGACCGATTGTGTTTCCAGAAATGTCAGGTCCAGAGTATCCTGCTCCACCAGATGACTCAAGTGCGTACATGTTTGTACCACCGTCACCGTATGTGTCAGTTACCTTGACTGTGTAACTTCCAGCAGCTGTGTAGGTCGTAAGAGGTGTGTATCCAGTTCGGGATGAGAATGAACCCGCCGCCCATAAATCCTTTGTTCCATCAGGCTTGGTAATCTCTAATCCAACTTCTCCACCCCAGCTATCTGTCTCTAGATCAATTGCTAGAGTCTTACCAGCTGATAGAGTAAAGGTACAAGACTTAGTGTAACTGTAATCATATGAACGGATAGTACACAATGATGTTGAAGGTGCAGGAGGTTGAGACATTTCGTTCAACACAATTCCACCATCTGCATCGACAAGTGTATTATCTGTGACATTACCTTGTCCACCGCGTACATTGATACCTGCTTCAGATGAATCGCCGACACCATAGATTGTATTGTTATCAATCGTGAAGTCAGCAACATTTCTTACGTAGATTCCATCGTTCGCACCGTTAATGGTATTGTCAGAGATTTCTATTCTCTTGTTATTACCATTGTATACTGAAATTGCAGATCCTCTTGAACCATCACTGTTGAATGTGTTATCAGTAATGACTGCGTCATCTGCATGACCGCTGGAGTAAATCCATACGTCAGCAATTTCTCCACCATCATTGAAAGTGTTTCCACTAACAGTTAAGTTATCAGCGCCGAAGTAATCAGCAGTGTGGTAACTGTAGTATGGAGATCTTTGAGCTATAACACCAACTGCACAATTGTTGAAAGTGTTGCCACTAATGACTCCACCATCTCCACCAGCAACTGAAATACACATGTCGGTCCAGGAGACCGCATTATTCAGTGTAGTATATCCACGGAAATGGGTAATATCAGAATTCGTAATAGAAACTTGTTCTACTTCCCAATTGTAAGTATACCACGCTGACTTGTAACCGTTAGCTGTAGAAATGGTTGCCATACCGCTCAATGTTGAATCATCAATATCCAAATTCAAAGAATAGTATGCGTATCCAAGTTCAATTCCCATTGGGCTTCCAGTACTTGGGTTAACCATCATGGAATACATAGCACCATCATGCATGGTGAAAGTTGATCCATAAGGAGACTTAGGATACCAGCGTTGTGTATCGTAGTATGTGTAACCACCAGTTGAAAGGATTGTTGAACCGTTAAAGTTGTAATCAGTTCCACCGTTGATATACATAAATGGTACATCGATCATTACAGTCTTGTTGGACATGTCTTGAGCAATTCCACCATAATATCCGTATTCCTTAACAGTACCACCGTTTCCATCAGACATTGAACGGGAACCTGAACTGGATAAATATCCAGTACATCGAGCTACCATAGTATACGATGCTGAATTGAATCCGTAACAAACTCGGTCTGTAATTTGGTCAACCAAATCAACTGTTTCTGTGTTTCCACTTGCATCAGAGAGTGTTGCTGACTCAAATGCGTAGCGGAAATCCATAAGGTTGTTTGACGAAGATGTGTAGTAATAACCCACCTTAGCGACGGTTGAAACTTCATATCCTGTCAGACTTGGAATTGTTACACCACTGTTATCTACAGTTGCAGTCGTGAATGTTAGTCCTGAGACTTGACCGTTAGAATCAGTTGTCCCAGTTCCAGCAGCAGCACCACTTGCGTCCAATAGATTAACTGTAGCACCAGAAACTGCGCTTGAATCTGCAGTTAGAGTAACTGCCAATTCACGCATTCTAGTAAACTCTCCACTTCCAGTAACTGAAACCGAATTCACATCAACTGTTCCTTCAATAAAGTCAACTAATGCAGATCCAGTAATTGAGACATCTACGGTATTACCCATTGTGACATCTTGCATAGTGATACCTCCAGTTCCTGCTGTTTCAACACCTATAGCATTGGTTTCAATAGTCACTGAATCAAAGGTTACATCCCTTGAGGACAGTGGACCATACTTGAATGCCGATCCAACAGAGTTAGTAATATCTCCAGACAAATCTCCAGTAATATCCTTGACGTAGTATATACCAGCAGATGTTTGACCATTAAGGTCTAGATCTAGCATATCCATACTACCTGATGCTGAAGTTCCAGAAAGTACACCATATGTACCTCCTGTTACTCCAAGTCCAGTAGAAGTTGCTGCAGTTTGTCCTACAATCTCCATACCTGAATTAACAGGGCTTGTAACAGTTACATCCTCAAAGTGAGCAGCAGCGAATGCGCCACCGACTTCGATACCTGTGTCTGCACCGGTAATTGTTCCATCCTTGAATAGAGCTGTACCAGATTCACGAACATAGTTTCCAAGTTCTGCAGGGTCGTTTCCACTGCGAGCAACGAAATCATATCGGTCTTGGTAGTTGTCTGCACGGTTGTGCAAAACATCCATCCAAAGAGTGACCTTGGTGATGTTGCTTGCAGAGATATCTACAATAGGATAAGTCAAACGTGCGCCTTGTCCAGCATTCATGTAATATGAATATGCATAATCAAGACAAATGTTGTAATATCCACCATATCCTACATATCCTTCAGGAGGTGCAAAGGTAGTACCTGCTGCTCCACCATGGTAGGAAGTGTAGTAGTATCCCCAGTAGTGGTATGGATAGTAAGCTGAGTTACCTGTTGGGGAAACACCTTCGATGTTCTCCCAGTCAAATCCAAATTGTGGAGGAGATTGGTAGTAACCAGGGTATCCCGGGTTATTCATCGGGCCACCAGGCCAATATCTCCACAGATAGTACATATATCCATCTTGAGTTGCTGAATTCGGGCTGTTAGGGCCGTATGAATAACCGTAGTAGTTACAGTCATAGGATGGTGCTCCACCGGAACCGCCATCGTATGTAG
This sequence comes from Methanobacteriota archaeon, assembly GCA_009937205.1. Taxonomy (GTDB): domain Archaea; phylum Thermoplasmatota; class Poseidoniia; order Poseidoniales; family Poseidoniaceae; genus MGIIa-L1. The sequence goes on from JAACCR010000039.1 coordinate 5,783, forward strand.
CTGCATATCCTACACCTGACGCTGGGTCAGCAGCACTGTATGGATAGTATCCAAGATCAGCGCCATCAGTAATGTTCCAAGAGTTACCTGAATCATCTTCCAACTCAATGTTATATCGGTCGGTCAACATGTAGTACTTGCTGGTTGCATAGTTGTATGTCGGGTGAGCGTTACCGCCACCATAGATACTGTTTGCACCTACTTGCAAGTAGTCACCTGTTCCTAGGTATGTTGACAAGTCGATTTGGTATGTTTCCCAACCTGTTGCCTTACCGCTCAATAAAGTAGAACGGTAAATTGTAGGAAGTGACATGCCGCCATATACATCTACACCAACTGTGTTGTCAGTTGAAGTAAATCCATCGATTTGAGGAGCGCCATTGTAAGCTTGAATACCTACTGCACTGTTCTTCACAATAATGTTGTTGATGTTTCCACCAGATTGTTCAACCCAAAGGGCTGTTCCAGTGTTACCAGTATTGATAATTGAAGAATCATCAACATTAATTGTACCACCATCAACCTTGACTGTAGCCATATCATCTGTTGATGCTGATGCACCAAAGATTGTTGCTCCATTCATCATAGTCAATGTTGCTCCATCGCCAACAAGTATTGCAGATTTTGTTGTTGCATCTTGTGCAACATCACGTACAACACCACCATCAATTTCTAATGTACCACCATCTTGAATATCAAGATGTAGTCCATAAGTTGAGGTAATTGCTTTGAGGCTTCCAACTGCTCCAGTATCTACTGAAGTTGTTACAATCAATGAACCACCATTGCTCAATGTTAGAACAGGTGATGATGTTGCTGAACTCTTAACCTTCAATACTGAACCTAGTAACTTGATGGTACAACCATCAAGATGTAGGTCAGCAGAAAGGGTCATCGGTGTGCTGTCAAATTCATAGACGCCATTTCCGGTGTCCATAACCATGAGGGTAGCATTTTGAGCCATCCAAGCACAGTCCATTCCAGATTGATCGAAATCAACTGGTGCTGGTTCTAGTAACAAATCAATGCTGCTTCCGATGTTGAAGTCTCCAGAAGATGGATACCAAGCGTCGGTGTACATTGTTTCATTCTGTCCTGCAGGACCGAAAGCACGTAGGTTATGGTCTGAATAGGTGTTTCCACTTGAGTCACCTGTGATGACCCAAATATTTGCACCACCATTCATATCAGTAATGTGGGAACCGACTTCGAAGAGTTCGCTTCCACTACCGTCAACTACTGAAGCAGAGACGGTGTGTCCAGACTTCCAAACCTGTGTTTGTACAGGAGGATTTCCAAGCAATGCCATTCTGTATGTGGTTGCTTGTGCAGTACCACCGAAGTAAATAGTTGCGGAAGATGCAGCATCCCAGTCACAGTTTGAAGTGTCACCAGAGTTATCTGCACAATCGTTTCCATTCTGAGTTACATCAATCAATGATATCTGAGCATTTGTGCTTGCCTTAGCAAGATAAATGGTTCCAGTACCAGCAGTTGAACTGCTAATTGCAGTTTCACCAACAGTCATCTTTGTGTTACGTGCATATAGAGCAGATGTAACTGAATTCGTGTGAGTGATTGTGCTATCAGATACAACAATTGTGTTAGGTGCAGCACTGCTTGAACATGAACTGTAGACAAGGTCTGCAGTCATTGCATCCATGTTAGCATTCCATCCACAACCAGTTAGTTGCCATGAGCCAACAGCAAAGTTAGCCAGGTCAATTACATCAGTTGTAATTGCGTTTCCATAGATTCCAACATCGCCTGCACTAACATCTGTGAAGACGCTTGGGTGCATGCGGTTCATCTGAATATCACCGGATGTTAGCGTGTCAATTACTGCATTTGCACCAGATGGTACAGCAGCAGTACTTGATGAGCCACCAGGGGTCATAGCCAAGTTAGCAGTTCCTAAGTCTACATCGTTGATGTGAATCAAGCCGATAGCCTCGATTGACGCTGAGTCATATCCATCAGCATCGAAGTTGAATAGAACAACTTCAGAACCTGCGCCAGCAGAGGAAGCAATTGCGCTTCCTGTTTGTCCGCTTGCTGTGTTTGCAGTAACGTTAGATACGGTAACCATTGACAAATCTACATCAATTAAGTTGACGTAAGAATCGGTGATCGTTGTGTTCTCTAAGAATAGTGAACCGCCAGTTGAACCAGCTGAAGCACCATCTGCGATAACAATCGCTCCACCCCAGGAGTTTCCTGCGGTGTTACAATCCTTCATTGTACCTTCAGTTAATGTAGCAACTGTGTCTTCTGCGAAGTTGAAACATGCTGTGTTAGCAGTACTTCCTTCAACACTGAAATCACTCATTGTAACGACAGTACCTTGTCCGCTTCCATGCTCAAAGGCTGAAGCGACATTCTTGAAGGTCATGTGGCTCATTGTAAAGTTTCTAACGTTTGCATTAGATGACGGTGTTGAAACAGTACCATGACGGCTACCTGCTGCAATTGCTGCATCAGAGGTGTTAGCCATATCAACATATGAGAACTGGTGGCGGTAATCAGTTCCTGTAGAACAGGAGTTTGTGAACGCTAGTCCAGCCCATGTTGATCCTGCTTGACCTTCAAACAAAATGTGGTCAGTTACGTTTCCATTAGCTATTAATGAATCACAAGCGCCATCAAAGGAAATACCCTTTCCAGCTGCTACTTGAATAACTACACCTGGTTCAATATTCAGGTTCGCTGAAATTGACAGGTAATCGTTAGAAGGGTTAATTCTAATTGGGCTATCAGCGATATCCCAATTTGTATCAACAGTAATATCAGATTGAACATCTGTACCCTTTCCTTCAAACGGCATTACTCTCCAATATACACCACAGTCAACAGTAGTTGTCTTGTAACAGTAGTAAGAACCATATCCGCCCCAGTTTGGAGCAAGAGTGTTGGCCTTGTGATAGTAACCGTTAGATGGCATTTCATTAGGAGTCGAATAGTATGATTGCAATGTTCTGTAAGCACTAGTACTACCAGAATTAATCAATTGCATAATACCATTACGGCTGAGGTGCATTCTGTCATTGCTGTCAGATCCATTGAACTCTGTACCAAAATAATCGATTGTGAATCCTTCAGGAATGTCAATGTTAGCTGAACACTGAGATGCGTAACTACTGAAACGGTATGCACAATAGTATGCTGACGGAGCACCATTCGAAGAACCTAAAATTGCTGCTTGTGCATTTTGAAGGTCCTTGATTCCAAGATCAAAAGTTTCGTGTCCATAGGAAGTTGCCGATGTTGAAATACGGAAGTTGTTGGAGAATATGTTTGCTCCTCCTTGATAACTTCCACTTCCATGACGTAGGCTTTCTCCCTTGGTACGTGTACTGTCTTGGTATCCAGTAGTCATGTAGTCGTAGTATACACCACAACCAGTATCGTACTTGAATTCAATTTCGTTAGTAACGTCGTACATTACAACTTGGTAAGTACATAGGTAACTTGTGGTATAACCCATATCTCTCCATTCAATAATCATCATCTTGTTAGGGTCGCCAACTTCGAACGAGTTTGTTGAAGAAGTTACAGTGTTTACACCTGAAGATACTGTGCTAGTATCTTGTGCTGTCACGTAGTATTCAATTTCGTCTCCACGTTCTAGAGTTGGTATTGCTGCACTCCAAGTACATCCTACACCAGCACATTGTGCTCGTGTCTTACCAGATTCTTGAGTCAATCCCATGGATGACCAAGTAGATGCTCCAACTGCACGATAGTACAAAGTTGGTCCAACACCGGTAGTAGTACTTACATTCAATCCAGATGGTGGATCTCCTGCATCAGTAATGATCATTGAGACTGTTCTGTCCTTGCTATGAGAATCACTCAATGGTGAGTGATCTATAACAGGAGCAAAGGTATCTGGTTGAGGTGCAACCATGCCGACCTTGTACGTCACACTGCCTGTAGACGCTTGTTGTCCATAGTATCCTACTGACATTGCAAATCCAGACCACTTGTAATTAGTGATACTGCTATATGCTCCGAAGTAATAATACGCAGATGAACAGCTACCTGTTCCAGAATAAGTTCTGTAGAAGTAGTAAGCACCATTGTCAGTTACACAAAGCATGTTAGCAGAGGTTGTACTTCCAGTAGCATTCCAATTAAACTTACCGAATGAACCGGTAATACCGCCTGGGATAGCGATTTTGTAAGCTTTATTGTAGCCATATCCATTGGATGTTGCTGCTGCAGTACCACCTGATAGTGGATCGTTAATTTCTAGAGCAGTGCTGGATGTAGCCTTGTCGCCAAGTCCAACCATTGCCCATGAGTTAGAAGAACTGTCATACAGCATAATTAGACTGTATTGAGGTCCGTTCTTTGCAGAGATAGTCAAATATCCATCATCATCCTTGTGGAGTTGGTCAATACCTGACCTTGTTCCACCCATTCCATTAGTACCGGTTGATGGAGCAGTTGTCCATTGTGTTAACCAGTTAGCATAGAAGTAGTAAGATGTTGTATAGAAACATGATTGAGATCCTGTACCACGACTTGAAGTGTCGAATTCAAAGATATATTCGTCGCTTCCATCGTAGTAAGTCATCTGACGATCAAGAACAGTTGGATAGTTGTATCCTCCACCGCTGACGTCCGTAGTAGAGACTGTCAGTTTCTGGTCAGTTCCAGCATCTACAACATCTTCTACTGCGAAGTAGTGAGGTGTTGGTGTTGTTTGTGAACCTGTTAATGCAGGGTCATATCCAACGTTAGCGCCGTTGCTTCCTTGGTTTAGGTCTTGGAACTTCCAATAGTATTCCAGGTAATCTCCAGCATCAACTGATGGAGTTGTAGCCTTGAATCTGCAACTTGAAGAAGTTGAAGAACAAGTCCCTATATTTGAAGCTGAAACACTTGACCATGTTCCATTATTCATTGAATAATATAGAGTAGGTCCATTAGCAGATGTTGTATCAACACCAGACATATCTGAAAGGGTAGTGAAGAAAGTTCGTGCACCCTCTGCATATGAAGTAATTCCAGAGTATGGAGTGAATCCAGATGTAGGTGCATCTGTATCAGAACCACCAGAATATACTATCTCGAGATAGGAGTTAGATGAACCCCCAGTATACGCATATGTGTATGTGTATATTGAAGAGGTCATTTTTGCACTCATACCGATAGTACCGGAATTGGTTTGCGCAGATGTAATGTATCCAGCAGCTGTTCCCGATGAACAGGTTGTTGCTGTTGTACAAATTTCAGCAGTCTTCCAGCCAGTTCCTTGAGCGTATGTATCAACTACAGCAGAGTTACCCATTGAGGAAACCATCTTTCTTGCAGTTGTACCACCATAATTTGATTTGATATTTCCAGCGGCTAGAGCACCTGAACATGATGCTGAAGTGATCGCGTGATTATATTTAGCATCTGTTCCACATGCTTCCAATACCATTGCTGACATTGATTGTGTAGAACTGCTTCCATATCCATAGGAAACATATTGCTTCCACTTGATGGAATCAACAGTAGCCCCGGTCGGTAGAGCGTGGTTGCTGTTGAATACATACTTGTGCCAAGGGTTGTATCTATATTGAGAATAGTATCTGTAAGTGTAGCGGTATGAAGAAGTATAACAGTATGCGTAGTATACGTAACAATATCCACCAGTGCTGGATGTAACCTTAATTGTAGGGTCGATAGCAAGCGGGTAGACTCTGTCTTCTGAAAGTAACCAGTCAGATTCAACTGCTGTAGTCAAGACAATCAAAGATCCATATGATTGAACAAAGTATGTTGCAACATATGGTTCATCTGCACCTTCTTCTACAACCATAGGAACTGGGAACTCAGCTAGTAGTTCTCCAGTTTCGGTATGACGAATTTGTAGTGCTTCTTGAGTTTGTGTGATTTCTTCACCAAGGAGTGTGTCACCAATGTACAAGGAATATCCTACTGGCAGTTGAACTGCTTCGGAAATTCCTAACCAAGCTGCATTAGGCTGAAGGACAGGGCGCTCGCGAATTACGAGGTTCTGCTTCAGTTGTGTTGACTCGACTGTGTAATCCAAGTCATATCCTTCTGCTATTGGGTATCGGATAACATTTCCACCAACTGTTGGTCCATCGGTAGATGGAGCAACCATTAGCGGCATTGGTGCCTCTCCGGTTTCATCAATGGTTACAACTGTTGGGTTGATACCAGTGTAGATCGGGTCGACGAATTGATTAACTTGAACTCGGACTCCACCAGCAACTTCCGCAGCAAATTCTGCTGTGTAAGTGTTCTTGGTGACTTCCCAGCCGTTTGCTGTCGCAACGACGTTCAAGTCAATTTCATCCCATACGCCATCATCTTGAAGGTAGTTAATTGGCTCACTAGCAACTAGTTGCGCAATATTTCCATCTTCTGTGATGTAAGCTTTGGTCATTTGGTCTCTCATTCCCTTGAGTTCAAGGGCTTGGTCATATTCATAGTCTGTGTCTTCAATGGTCTCTGGCAACTTGAAGTAGTCTTCCGACTCTTCATCAGCGTTGACGAAATTAGTTTCGTCAGCATCATTTGTTACGAATCCACTCATTGGCATTAACGCCATGAGCAGACACAATAACAGTGCCATTCCAATTCCACCGAGGACAGACTTTTGTGTGGTTTTCTTTGTTCCCAACATTGTTCATTCACCTCATACGGACTGTATGCACTGCATCGCAGGCTTAGCACTGCTTATGAGGGTTGGGGTACATGTTCTTTGAATGCTTCACTATTTACACCAAACGGAACCATGATACTGCGCCCTGATTCCCCCGTTTAATTGGTACAATCTTTTTGTAAATGTTATTTATATTATATACTCATTAATAGAGATGGATCTAAAGCGGAAAATTCATCGACAAATCAGACCGATTTGTAAATTTTATTTGAGATTTCTACTTTGAGAATTTAATGCGCCGAATGAATCCCCGGATACATCGCCGATTATTACAATTTTTAAAATCAAATAATATTGAATAAAGATTCAAAACTTGTAATACTCTGAATGTCCAAAAAAAGATTTGGACCTATACCTGGAAAGAGTTCGATCACCTAATGAATCACAAGAAATTTACTGCCTAGGTCATATACAATGAAGAACTAATAAAAGATGAAATGAAGAGCCAAGAGAGCCGCCGCAGCGGCCCCCGTGGCGACTAAACATTGCCCGCAGGCCTTGTTTTCATTGATTAGTTTCAGACGGTTTGTCTAAAGATCAGTAATCCCAATCTTTGCTTTCGCCGTCAGCTTCGCCACGGCGAAGTATTACGATACTAGCAATGACTGCAACGAGGATTAATGCCCCGATTGCCCCCCAAGCGAGTAGAGGAACACCATCAGTAGTGCCATCGACACCGAGTGTATCACCATCGTCTGGATTGTCGACTATAACATCTCTATTATACTCGATACTGTTCATACTTGCTGCTGATGCTGAGTTACCTAGTTCATCTACAGGAACTGCAGTGAAGTAGTAATCCCATGTTCCTTCAGCGGTTGGCATTGCAATATTGATTGTTGTATCAGTCGCGCCTGCTGTGGAAGCACATTGTGATGGCATGTTTGCTGCATCAAATGAGTCTTGCTTTTGGTAGCAGACATTCCAATGGTCAACATCAAAGGTTTCCCCTGTTGCAGCCCAAGAGACTGTCCATTCTTCTCCAACAGCTTGTATTGCCATATTCATAGCAGATACTCCACCATCAACAGCCTTGTCAGCAATAATGGTTCCAGTTCCAATAGGTGTACTACAACCTTCAGCATTACAAATTGCTACCGAAACATCGTATGACATTCCATGCACAGTGTTAGTACCAGAGTAAGTGTAGGTCTTTGCACCAGGAACTGCGCTTGTTGTGAACGGGAAATCCGCCTCATCACAGTCATCGCTTGTGGTGTCGCAAGAAATAGTTACAACTTCAGAGTCGGATGTAAGAAGGATCGTTGAAACGTTCCAGTTCATTATCAATGCTCCACCTTGGCCTGCTGATGCATTAAAGGCAGTAATACTTGCAACTGGTACTGCTGCTTCTTCAAGTGCAGCACCAATCAATACCAGGCTTCCAGCAGGTAAGGTAGCTGAATCTGCAGGGAAGTCAAAGTTAAACATTGATGTTGTTCCATCTACATCTTCAGCCGTTGTTGACATTGATGTCCACAAACCAGCATCAGTGACATACCAAAGTGATGTTGCACCTAGGCTCTTAGCAAAGGTTACTGACATTGACTGAGATAGGACATCATTTGCACTCAATCCATTTTCTGTTGCAAATTCAACAACACCAATTGCATCATAAGTACCAGTGTATCCAGGTAGTTCTTGATCCATGAATGAACTTAAGTCACCATCTGAAGCAGTGATGTTAAAGTCACTTGCAGCCCAATACTGTATTGGATATTGTACTTGAATTCCGGAATCAGTCGTTGCTTCTCCGACACCGTTGTTCCATATCTCTAGCATCATTTCTTCACTGACTGAAGCGCCTTGTGAATCAGTAACAGTTACTGTTACTGCGAATATCATTACATATTCTGTGACAATTGGGAATTGACAAAGTGTTCCAATACCCGCTAAACCGCCACATCCAGGCAGTACACCGCCTTGGTAACTCCATGCGTATTCAAGAGATTCACCTGATGGGTCATCTACATCGAATGCTTGCACAGACATCTGGAGGAATTCTTCTTGGCCAACTACTAAGTCTCCAAGTGTATTCAAATCAAATGAAGTGATAATAGGTAGATTGTTAACTACATCAAGAGTCATGCTCTTATGGTTATTTGAAGGGCGTTGGTCTGCTGATTTTCCATTTAGCATTTCTAGATCTGCCTCGAATGTGTAAACTCCCTCTTCAAGGACAACTTCATCACATGCAAATCCGAGTAATGACGCAGGAGGAATGGCCGTTGCGTTCATTCCTAGCTCTGCATGTTCGTATGCTGGCTCTATTTGCATACAGTCATTTGCAGAAAGTACCTGTGAATTGGATTCTCCTTCTTTAGTAATGGTGAAGTTGACATTCCAATCGTATGTAGTCATTTCATCGCTTCCACGATGTTCTACTTGAACATGTACTCTAGATAACCCAACATTCAAATCTCCGATTTGCCCATCACTAATTGAATATGTTGGCTCACCGCCTCCATTGGAATCATATCCTTGGAAAACCGTAAGGGTTGTGATACGGATATCGTGATAATTGCTTATTGCTCCAGTAATTGCATCTGCATTGGAACTCGGATAATCATCAGAATTCTGTGTTTCTTCACACATATGGTAATAAGTTGTTTCAGTGGTTCCATTTCCTTCACCGCCTGAAGTATTTTCGGTAAATGTTTCCCAGCATGATTCCCAGGAATCATAATCAACAAAACTCATCAAAGATGCTTCTAGGGAATATGTTCCTTCAGCAATAGCACTATTCGGCATTACGCTTCCTTCATATGTCCAAACAGATTGATAAACCAATACATCTCTCGATTCATTTGAAACGTTATTTGGGTCTTCACCATGTCGGAAGGTTTCTTCCATTTGGTTGCTTGTTGATGCGGTCAAGGTTGTAAGTCCGCCATTATCCCATAAATCATCACCTGCTGCACTTTGTGCTGATGTGAGATCTCCGCGAATATTTAGGAGAACTGAAACATTTCTAGGATTGAATCCATTAGATGCTGAACCATTAGATGTAACAGTTAGAGTGAAAGCTTTTTCACCTGAACCGGTAATCAAATCTGCATCCTGTCCATTCCATGACAAGTCTACTGCAATATCAACCCAATCTACGACATTAACAACAATTTGTTGAACATCGTTACCAGGGTCTGTGTCGCCAATGGCATCTACTACAACTTCAATAACATAGAATCCAGCTACTGGAGTCCATTCAATATTGTTTCCAGCTTCTGTTTGGAGAGTTGTTTTTCCTCCACCGAGGATTGCTCCTGCAGCGAGACTAGAAACTGGACAAGCAAGAATGTCGTCGCAGATAACGTTTCCATTTGTCCAACTTAGTGGGTCACCTTGTGCATCTAGCACGACTGCTGCTGCATTACCATTACCATCGTTTGAATAGACAGTTACAGTGTAACCCATCTCCTCAATCGCAGCATCGCCGCTATTCTTAATGAATGCAGCAAAGGTTGTAGATTCACCAACTTTTAGTTCATTTCTACAGGCGTTGTTAACACAACTTGTTTCTTTCGGTGATGTAATGGCAATTACTTCAGCATCAGCGCCTGAACGGGCACCAGTTTCTTCAATTACCACGGTTTCTTCAAGCTCGACAAAGTCAATACTAGCAAAAATACTTGCTAGCATCAAAGCGACGAGAATCATAGGGGTCATTTTTCGCATATTCATACCTCCGTTGGTTCGGTGAACAGCACCACTTCATGCTTCGTATTTATACTATAGTTAATTTGGGCATTGGACAAATTAAGTCAATTAGAGTATCAAATTACGAACAGGATTATACTTAGCATAGCGGTTTTACTGGTAAATAGAACATACTATTTGTTCTTTTTTGGGCTTTAGCGGCGTGTCTGAAATTTATCTCAATTAGTCAATTAGAATAGTAAAAAAGAATACAATACCATTCTTTCTAAAGATGCGCTCTTACAAAAACTAGTAATCTCTTAAGGCTGCAGCAGGTGAAATTTTTGCCGCCCTATTGACAGGAACTGCTGTAGCGATTAGTACCAACAACCATCCGCCGAAAAATACGATTAGTATAGAATCCCATGGCAAGGTAAATTCTGCCCCCTGTGACTGCCAAAATGCTGTATAGAGTGCTCGATGGAAGCCTATTGCCACGATGACACCATTCAACATTCCAAGTACAGAAACCCATGATACTTCGACCAGGAATGAAAGTGTCACCATACGTGAACGGTAGCCTAAGGCTCTGAGAACGCCAATTGTGCGTTTCCTTTCCGATACGGAACGAACCGTTACCACCCCTATTCCAGCGATGCCAACTATCAAACCAAGTGCTAAATATCCTTCAAAAATAGCCAGAATTGCTAGAACAAGAGATTGTATTAGCATTACTTCGTCAGAAAGTACCAACACTGTAACTCCTTCACCAGATAGATCTTGTTCAAGGTTTTCAGCAACCTCAGCTGCTGCGAACCTCGCATCACTCGGTTTCCCCGTTACTGAAAATGACTTTAGGTTAGAAGTATCAAAATCGTCACTCGGTTTCGCATTATCGGGAACACTGACATACAACCTTTCTAACTTTCCAGAAAATTGTTGCTCAACCACTTCTTCATTCATCCAGATGCCTGCAGAAAACAAATATGAGGACTGTTCTAAGAAGCCACCTACTTGAACAATTCTAGTATTTGCAGGGTTGGAACTTTCAATTAGTAAAATTGAATCTCCAATTGAAAAACTCAACGGAACAATAGCAGTTTCGGCTGAAGCAGATTCAAGTCCAAAGGAAGCGTCAATGAAGACTATGTCGTTACGATTTCCAATTGAATTCCATGCCTCTTTTTCGGTAACCCCTAAACTTTCATCCCAAATATGAAGAGGGAGTCCACCATGTTGTGAAAAGCCTTCATCAAAACCACGTAAAAGATATGGCATCGATTCACCTTCTGAATCCTCTATGAAAACAGTTGAACGATAAACTCCACCCGTGGCATCTATCATTGATTGATCTGTTGCATTTAGATTCCAATCTAAATGATTTTCTTGTAACTGTAGGGGCCTTGATGCTGGAGCCATCAATAATATCTCAAATTCTCCTTCTGCTTCGTATACGAAATCTCCTGAATAGTTTTCAAATTGCTCTGCATATCCCCCTAAGACAATTACTGAAAATACAGTTATTGAAAACATACCCATTACCACTGCAGTGCGCATTGGAGTTGATAGAGGATGGGCAAGAGCAACAGGAATTACTGGACCCATACGCTTTGTTAGCATTTTAGCCTTACCAATCCGTTGCACTGCAAGAGGAGCTAAACTGGTTAGAACCAACACGCCTGCGAAAACTTCTATCAGCCCTAAGGTGATAAAAGCAAATTCATTAGGTGTTGTCATTGCCCTGATTGGATCAATTGGTGCCAATAACAAAGTCCAAGCCAGTAATAGAATACCTGTTAATCCAAGCGTATTTCTTCCTCTGTGACGGGCTAAATTAGTGAGGAGGTTTGATTTCCCCTTCAGTTTTAGCACCACTTGCCAAGTGAACACAGGAGTTAGCATGATGATAAGACAAATACCTGCTCCAACCCACAGTAAGTAAGATAGTCCGCTTTCAAAACCTGCTACTAACAGGCCTATAACGCAGATTGCAAAGCCACCCGCCATTATTATCTGAATCAGTAATAACGTCCAAGGAACCCCTTCATTATCAATTTTAGCGGTACCGCGAAGGGCTTGAACTATGTTTAGGTCTGAGGACCATATCGCAGTTGCCCAAAGTGTTATGATCGCTATAAGAAATCCCCAAGCCCATCCAGAAAGAACCGAATCTATGGTCCAACTGAAACGAAATAACCCTGCTCCAACAGAAGAGAAAATATTTGAGAATCCAATACTTATCAACCAAGCCAATAACAAACCAAGAATAGAACCTAGCAATCCTGCAATACTTGCAACTAACACCCCTTCTTGTACCGCTAATGCCCTTGCATCTGCTTTCTTCAGGCCTAACGCCCTTATCGTGCCCATCTCTTCCCTACGCGATTCAGAAAGCATCATTATTATTGTTAAAACAAGTAATATTCCCGCTGCGATAGTGAATGAACCGAAAACGAGGAACATAGCGGCCATTACACCACTTGTCTCTGCTGCTGCTTCCGCAGATTGCAATTTAACAGGAGATAATATGAGGTTATTATCTTCCATTGTCGACCTTTCATCAAACCATAACTGGATTGCAGCAATGACCTGTTGATCAGTCGTTGAATTCGGACTCAAACTTCCACCAGATATTAGCAATATTGATCGCTCATCGTCGTCAGCTAATGCCAATTCTTCTGCATCATTTAATGAGACTAATCCCAACACGATAGAGTCAAGTTGTTCTAATGTCTCAAAACCTTGTACTGAACTGTATTGACCGTCATATATTAACCGAGTTGCGGAGCTGTTTCCAAAGGCATATGGTAGCACACCTTTAACCCAAAACTGACTCTCATTATCAAGTGATTCAAGTGCATTCATTCTCGTCGACAATAGCACACTTCCATCTTCAACTGATAATGTAGAGTTGGCGCCTCCAAATGCCAAAAACATCTGTGGCATTGCACCTATTCCAGGAGCATCTGAAAGTAATGGTAAGCGAATAGATTCTATCTGCATATCATCATTAAATCGGAGTAGACCATCTTCGTAAGAGCACCAGTTTTGATTGTTTTCAAATTGTATTGATGTTGTTAAGTCACAGGATTCGGCTATCGTGCCTTGAATCTGAGAAATCGTTTGAGTTGGAAATGCCGAAGATTGTGGCTGTATTACAAAAGTTCCCGTAAATGAACCATTTATGAAGGTGTTTTCAGCCTTGTAATATTCGTCACTAAGTAATCCAGAAATTATGAGGTGTATTCCTTGTTCGTCGGTAACAAAGTCGCTGGATATAATCCGCCCAGAATTCTCAATGACATCCACTGCTGGTGCAAGTGATTGTAAATCACTGTCGAATGATTGAATGGCTATTGAATCATTACCTTCACTAATTACTAGCCATTGGTATTCATCAGTTGTGTTTGATTGGTAAGATGCAGAAATTGACAGAATCTCGTTTTTACTTTGGAATGATTCTACATAATCAGAATTTAAATCCTTTTCTGATGCCAAAAACAAGTTATTTTGGTGTGAAATCAATCCTTGTACCCCATCTGGTGCTAGTGCGAAATCACCTAGTAGCCCTTCGTCTGGTGCCCTCCAAATCCAAGCATCCCCTGCACCCTCTATTTGGAATCCAACACCATTGGCACTAGTGTGCCATAACCCTCTTTCTCCTTTGTAGAGATTGGTAACTGTTGAATCACTGAGTGTAATCAATTACTCATCATCAAATTGGACATCGATCAATGGAACTTGTAATATTTCCATCATCACACTATCGGGGGAGAGGGCTGTGAGATTTTCTCTAAAAGCAGATACATCTTCCCCGTTTACACGGCCTAACCCTGCTGTAGATGAGATTGTAAGAGCTCCTGATGACTCTTCAATTGTCAATTCCAACCCAACATCTGATGACTTTATGTGTTTGTTAATTATTTCCTCAACCTGTTCCAATAGCGGGTCTATTTGCTCACGCGATGTTAAAGAATCATCTAAGGAAAATGCAACATTATTGATTTTATTGTCTAGTGAATGGAGGGTTTGAGAAGTTGCTAAATCGGTGAACATAGTTGCAGTCCTTGTACCACCTCTCGCTCCTTGACCTACATTTTTTACAATTTCAAGGATTTGGAATGTTCCTTCTTGGCGAACTCTTTTTCCATCTTCATTAACAAACCAATCAACCTCGACTAAATCTCCTACGTCGACCTCTAATTCTTCTGCAAAGACAGTATCAACCGCAATATATGCCTGACTAGAAGGCTGCGTTTCATCAAAATTAATATTTTGCTCGTACAAATGTGAGAACCTCAGCCCTTTGTCACCAATATCAGACCAAATCATTTCAGAGTCGACTGTTGCGTTTCTTGCAAACCAAGCAAGGTTGGCATTTGAGTTACCATTTTGCGAACTGGCACTTACAGAGGTTGAATATCCATATTGCCGACCTTCAATTTTGTCTTTCAAAGATTCTGTAGTGTTAATCTCTTGCCAGATATCCTCGGCTATTTGTTGGGAAAATTCAACTTTAGCCCCTGTGTATAGATCAAACCCTGAAATCATTAGATCTGTTTCATCGTAGGCGACTTCGACTTCCCATCGGACTGTCTCATCTAGTGAATCGCCGACAACTAGTGAAGAAGTAATAATCGCGCTAGCGATTACAAGACCCGCCAATAGCAAAGCAGCCTGTCTTTTTCTACGCAATACATTTTGACTAGCTAACCTCCAAACAACTAGGCGCTGGGGAACCAACAACGGTTGAATTAGCACATGACTCAACAAAGCAACACTCAAAGCACCAACCCACTGATTTATGGTTGATAATTGCAACCAATTTAACAGAAAAAATACTAGTAATGCGTCTACTATTGGTCCAAAAATCAATAAACTTATTTTAGCCCATCCAAGTTGTTTTCTACGCCCTAAACCATAGACTGAAATCAAACTGGGCACCAGTATAATCACACTGATGATGAGCATTGGTAGAAGCAGAATCACTCCTCCTCAGAGTTGTCGTTGATGATAATTCCATCATCCATCTGCAGAATCCTATCGCATTGTTGTGCGATTTTAATATCGTGAGTAACCAATAACAACAATGAATTATTTTCAATATTTATTTTCTTCAACAATTGCATGACTTCCCCCGAAGTACCACTGTCGAGATTTCCAGTTGGTTCATCACAGAGAATTACTGAAGGTGAATGAACGATTGCTCTAGCGATTGCTACTCTTTGTTGCTGCCCTCCCGATAGTTCAGATGGCCTATGATTGGCTCGGTCTTCCAATCCTACTGATGTTAGTGCCTTGAGAGCCCCTTCTCTTGCCTCTGAACTTGCAGTCCCGATCAGCAACAATGGAAGTTCAACATTTTCAACTGCAGATAATACTGGCAATAGATTGAAATTTTGGAAGATGAATCCGAAATTATGCGCTCTCATCTCTGTTCTTTCATCATCAGAAATACCGAATAATTGCTTGCCATCAACTAAGACTTGACCTGAACTAGGTTCATCTATTCCCGATAAAACATTTAGCAGTGTGGTCTTTCCACAGCCGGAAGGACCCATTATTGCAACCATTTCTCCTTGTGATAATTTGATATTGACGCCACGAACTGCTTGTACCATATTGTCGCCGGTTTGATATACCTTCCACAATGCTCTGGCTTCCATCATAGTTCGCATGATTATTGCACAACAGAACGCGTTGATAAACTACCGCTTAGAGCGTTGATACATGGCCAATGACGTATTGGAGATTATCGCCTTTCGCCCCTTAGCCGAAGAGTTATCTGCAAGAAATCTGCAATGTGCATATGTTGAAGGTGAATCAATTCAATATTATGTACAACAACTTGGTGTTGAGAAGTGGTTGGAAATGGGATTAATCGTTGCCCTTAATGGTGAAGTTTGTAAGTTACAATCGATTCCAAAGCATGGAGATGAAATCGCATTACTACCTCCTGTTTCCGGTGGTTAAGGAGCAATTTGGAGCGAAGACTTCAACAAAGAAGGACCGTTACGATAGGATGGGGAAGCAATATGGTAGCAGGTCTAGGTCCGACAGAATTAGTTGTTCTTTTAGGATTATTCTTTGTCTTATTTGGAGCAGAGCGACTTCCTAAAATGGCCAGAGCATTAGGTCAAAGTAAAGGAGAGTTTCAAAAAGGTTTAGCTCAGACCAATAATGCAAGAGATACTCTCATCGATTTAGAAGCAGGCGGACGCACTCCGGAACAAGCATTAGCTGAAAGAGCAAAGGCTGTTGGAATCAATCCTGCTGGCATGAAAAGCGCTGACCTTGAAAAGAAAGTATCTGCACTTGAAGCGCTTGATTCAGAGGAATAAGTTCACTGTAGTTCAGGACTTACGCTTGATATGCATTGCTGAACCACAAATTTCACATTCTGCGACCGGTCCTTTTTTGGATCTGTCTACATTTGCAGGAACATCAATTGTCTTGCGGCATCCCTCACAACGTAAATGCCAACGCCAAACTTTCTTTGCACCGCTTTGACCAACATTCTCAATTTTTCCACCAGCATTTTTTACTGCATTTTGAAGACGATAATCATCAGTGTACAAAGTTGCATCCAAGGCAATTGTGAGAGCTAATAAATCCAAATCAACATCGGATAATCGTGGTAAGTCTCCACTTTCCGCGGCAACAACTTTAGCTTCTTGTAACCATGACTGCGCTACATCTCTCCAATCTATATCCGCTGCACCAATTAACATTGAACGCTGTGCTGAGACTTTCTCAAGTTCTTCTTTTTGTGATTCTGCACAAATGCCACCAGCCAATTTATCCATTGGCCAATATAGCAAAGCCGCTGTATCAAGAACTCGCATTACCTCAAGCCTGTGCGAACAACCCTCATCAAGACACCGCATACCCACACATTGATGAGAAGGACCGCAAAGCCAAGCATATGTCATGGAAGGATTGGGTCATTGATTCCTTCGATGTTTTTGGACCTGCAAGTTTGGCTGCCATTTCATTTACTGAAGCAATAATTCAGCCAGTCCCTCCAGATTTAGTCTACTTACCGATGTTGGTTGCCGAAATGGGCAATACACCAACTATCATTTGGCTATGGTTGGTAGTGACAATATCTTCAGTACTGGGTTCAATTGTAGGTTATTGGATTGGTGGGCGATGGGGCAATCCGTTAATGCATCGATTTGCAAAACCAAAACATGTCTCAAAACTCACATTTTTGAGTGAAAAATATGGTACAATTGGAATCTTTATCGCCGCCTTCTCACCAATACCTTACAAGGTATTTGGGTGGGTTGCTGGAATGACCAACATGGAAAAGAAATCCTTTGTAGTTGCAGGTCTTGCTGGACGTGGCCTAAGGTTTGGAGTTGAAGCATTGTTGATTGGATTCTATGGCCAACAAGCGCTTGATACTATGATTTGGTTCCTTGACCATGAGATCTTGTTAGCAATCGCTCTAATATTTTCAGCGATAATAACCTGGTATGCGTGGCTATGGTGGAATGGTATCGGAGAACAGATATCTAGCCCCGAATGACATACTGAGGCGCACCTAACAATAAAAAAAGCCGGCAAACAAAGGTGAAGTGTTATCAACGGGTTGTGGGTGGGCAGGCTGTCGCTCGTGTGGTGTAGCTAGGTCCATCATAGTGGGTTTTCATCCCGCCGACCCGGGTTCGAATCCCGGCACGAGCATCCAATTGCGAAAAAAACACTGTGCCGCGAGGCTGTGGCTCTTGAATCTTTTTTAATTTAACAATGACAACAAACCGAATATTCTCTTGCTTTGGTTCTAATTAATCATCAAAAATCATACTGTAATATTGATACACCAAGCGCTTGTGCCAGTATCATGAGCGCAACACCTGTCAAGATTCTTGGACTCTCTGGTTCATACGGACTTACTTCAAAAAATGGACTACTCCTTTCTGTAGCACTCGAAGAGTGTAAGTCATTGGGTGCAGAAGTTCATGTCTGGGATTTGGTTGAAAAGCCTCTACCATTAGTTGGTGCAGAGGGATGTTGGGACGATAGTAATGTCAAAGAATTTCAAGCACTTGCGATTGAATGTGATGGATATATTTTGACATCGCCTGAATATCATGGAACTATGTCTGGTGTCATGAAAAATACACTCGATTGGGTTTACAAAGATCATGTTGGTGGAAAGGCGTTTGGATTGATGTCTACTCTAGGTGGAATTACAAATTCCAATACGCTCAACCATATGCGTATTGCCATTAGATGGATTCACGGCTGGTGCGTACCAGAACAAGTCGCAGTTGGCAAGGTTAAGGACGCGTTTGATGACGATAATAACCTCATTGATGCAGACGTTGCTCAAAGAGTAGCAGAGCTGGCTCAAAGCGTAGTTAAGGCATCTATAATGCTTAGAGATAACTAACAATAACCTTTTTTGAATTTGGAAACGACATAGGTTCAAAAGGGATTGACTTTTGACACGGGTATGAGTGAAGAATTAATCATAGCCCATGCTGCTGAAGCCGGTACTGATTTTTTGATATACACTGGTAATTATTGTGGATATTGTACGGCTGCAAAGAGACTATTCGAGCAGAAGAATCTAACTTTCAAAGAAATAAATTTTGATGAGAACCCAGATATTAGAAATGATGTAGTAACTACAACTGGGAGAAGAACTGTGCCAGTTATCTTTGACTTACGTGGTGAAACACCAATGTATATTGGCGGTTTTGATGAGACTAATAGTTTTCTCAAAAAATAATCACTCAAAGGTTTTTAGCCATTCAGTCATCTCATTGTGATGCTCGGTAGGAATCATATGTCCTTTCTTGTGCTCCACAAGTTCAACAGCCCAACCAGCGGTTTCAAACAGATGTGCAACAGCCCATCCATCTTCAATTGGAACTCTTATATCTCTTTCACCATGCATCCAAAATAATCTTTTTTTATCTAATTCTTCTAGCCGTATTCGTAATTCCATTGGCCTAATCAATCTCGTTCCAATGCAAATTAATCCTACTATACGGTCGGCTATAGGGAGTTGAAGGATTTCTTGGGCCATCGCCCCACCTTGACTAAAACCACCAATAACGAGGGGACCTAGTGGCGCATTTTCAGAAATTAATTTCTCTAATTGTGATAAACTAGAATCTACATCTATCAATTCAATCCGCGAAAGATTAGATCTGCGAGTTGTATCTGCATCATAATCTTCGTATCTCCACCAAGTTCTACCTCTTGTTGGATGTGAAAAACGTCCCTCTGGGACAAGAAGGGTCCATCCTTGTGGACATATCTTTTCTGCAAATGGACGCATCATGCTGGCGTCACCAGTCATGCCGTGCATTAGGATGAGAGTTGGCATTAAATCACCTCTTCATCGAAATAATATGGCTCATAAAGTCCATTGAGTAACCAATGCACCAGCTACTTTCAAATGAATAAAAGTGCCTTGTCCACGTGCTGTAACCGTCAGTGAATATTCGCCAGAATTACTTGGAATTGTGCCAACAGCGCCTTTTTCAGTTGCACCAGCACCCCATGCCCGAGTCAATGGACTTGCACCAGCATGATCTTTCATCGTCAGTGAACCTGAGCCGCCACCATTTGAGATTTCAACATCCAAATACCATACCAGTACATTCCAATCCTCTCCACTTGGATGCCCACTATCAAAGAAAGAATCATAGATGTCATTTTGACTATTTTCATATCTTTGATCTATTAAATCTCTAGCCCGATAGAAGAAAACATCTCCATCATAGCCCTTTTTGTTCAAGGTTAGTGTCATGCGCAGTTGTTCTACTCCGGTATCATTGGTCCAAACCAATGATTCGACAAATCCTCTTCTTCCAGAAAATTCGTATTCTAGTTGCTGACCATCATCTGAAATTGCGACTACATTTGCAACGCCATTATAGATATTAATCGTTTCAGCATCCCATGAGATTCCGAATAGATTGAAACTCCATTGCTGTCCATTTTCCCAAGGGAAATTGAATACTTGTTGTGGCTCACCTTCTTCAAAGACTGACAGACCATCAATAGTGATGCGCCCAAGGAAGGGATTGTGATTGATGACTGCATGTCGTTGTGCTTCTCTTTCACTTGAGATGCCCAGCAAGTACTCTTGTTCCCCGTCATCTATTTCTGCGACAACAAGCCTAGCACTATCCTCACCAAATTGAGGCGTTACGAAAGAATACAGCCATTGGTCACCGATTTCCCAAACAGGTAAATCAATTTCATCGGCAGTCGTATCACCTATTGATGAAGGTACATCTCCACCATCCAAACATCCCGCTAAGGATAGAGATAACATCAATGCCGTCAATAACAATGGTACTCGCATAGACATCCCTACTGCTCACCCGTTGAAAGGGTAACGCTCAATATTTTGAACAATTTCAAGTTCAAATAAGACTTGTACCAGCAAGAACTACTGCTACAATTGACATCAACTTGATTAGAATGTTTAGAGATGGTCCTGAGGTATCCTTGAATGGATCGCCGATTGTATCTCCAATGATCGCTGCATCGTGAGATTCATCACCCTTTGCAGAACCTTCGATGTGTCCTTGCTCAATCGCTTTCTTTGCGTTATCCCAAGCACCACCAGCATTAGCCATGAATAGAGCCATTAGAACTCCTGTGACAAGAGAACCTGCA
>JAACCR010000147.1 GCA_009937205.1 Methanobacteriota archaeon
AAATCGCTTCTCTAATCGAGTCACCTGCTGCCAATAATTCAGCGGTATATGCGAAGATTTCAGCAGCATCTGCCATTAGTTCAGCAGCCTTTTTCCTCTTGTACAATACAACGCCTGCAGCTCCTAAGGCTGCTATTAACAGCATTAACACATATGCCCACATATCTACTTCTTGCACATCGTCTGCATATGAATAATCAGGTGCGAATCCATCTTGGCGGATTGCTGCGAATGTTGCAAGGCTTTCATCACTTAGACGTGGATCG
The DNA here is from genome assembly GCA_009937205.1 of Methanobacteriota archaeon. GTDB lineage: Archaea > Thermoplasmatota > Poseidoniia > Poseidoniales > Poseidoniaceae > MGIIa-L1. The sequence continues at coordinate 267 of JAACCR010000147.1, forward strand.
TTGATGATGATGTCCATAGAGACTTCACCCCAGCGACTTGCATCACCGTATGGTGGGTCTGAATTGAATTCAATATCCACAAGACCATTTTCGTCTGTAATCTTCTGTAACGGACTACCCAATTGAGTATTGTTTCCATCATAGAGGTAAATAGTTACACTAATACCAGGTATTCCTGCACCAGTATCTTGAGCAGTGATTATTACATTACCAGAGATATCTTCATCCTTATCTTCTACAACTTTATCAATTGCAATGCTGAAGTCTGCATTGACCTTAACAAATAATATCTGTGAGATACTTTCTGCATTCAGGTATAATGAATCATTTCTTGGCGCATCTATTGAGATCCATTGTGAACCAGATTCCATCCATGATGGAGCAGGTCCACTAACTGAGAAGTTACCGTTTAACCAAGTGATTAGAAGGCCACCGATACAACTTGCACCCTCGCGATTATTGATACAGTCTGTTCCATTTCCTATGTTAAGAACAAGATTTTCAAAGACTTCTCCTTGACCGCCAATTTCTGCAATTGAACCGGTTAGAACAATTGGCGCAAAAGTACCATCAGAGCGTGTAACTATCTTAGATGATGTTTCGTCGATATTAATTACCATATCAGACCAAACAATTGCAATAGCATTAGTCGATGCCTCAAGATGGGCATTGGTTCCTGCGAAACTTACTGAGAAGGTGTGTTCACCTCTTGTTAATTCCATTGTTGCCGGAATTACTACACTCCAAACACCAGCATCACCGGTAGTTGTGGTTGCAACTTCTACATCATCGAGAATAATGCTTAGCATCATACCTTCAAGGCCATCTCTGTTTACCGTATCAATGTCAAACAATCTTCCAGATAGTGCCCATGAATCTCCACGGGTAGCATCTCTTCCATCATCAAATATCAAAGTGACATCGGAGCGGTGTGCTAGGAAGAAGGTCGTATTACCAGTATTGGAGCGATAGAAGCCTTGAGCAGAAGAAATAGCATCCATAGTATGGTTGCCGAATGAGAATATATCTGGTATTGTCCAATCATATGAGAATGCTCCTTGTGCATCTGTGGTTACGATTGCTATCAGAACTCCTTCAACATTCAGTTCAACTTGATGCCCAGATATTGGATTCAATTGATTATCAACCACTGAACCAGTTATTGAAACATTTTGTGAAACTGCGACTGGACTCGGCATTTCAACTGTGACCAGAACCTTACTGAATACATTCCAAGTTCCACTTTCTTGACTTGGCAAAAAGAACGTAGTCCCTGTAAATCTCGTTTCAAGTGATAAAGGACCTAAATTCGCATCTGCTGGTACTGCGTGCACTGCTGTGAACATTCCATCGACATCGGTAGTAACATTTGTCAACCAGTTTCCATCAAGCCAAATTTCTATTGTCAGATTGGATAGAGGTGCATCAACAAGATCTAGTAATCTTCCTTGAATAGTCATACTTTCTTCTCGGTCAACATCGCCTGTCGGAGTAAGCAGTAGAATCTTAGTTGGAACACTGACATTGAATGGTACAACATCATTGCTTGGATGATAGTAATCTGGATTAGCAGGGTCACCTACTCCAATTGGGTCAACCCAATCTCTACCACCGGTAAAGCGTACTTCGATTTGGTGTTCTCCTGCACTTGTATCTTCAGGCAAGACCCAACTTAGGGAGAATGCTCCGCTCATTGCATCGGTTTCGACACTTGATACCGGTATGCCATCCACCAAAAGATGGACGATAGCTAAGGATTCAACTCCATTGACATAGAGTGGTAATCCGAGGTCATCTAGTAGCGTACCATTTACTGTGAATGCATCACCTGCGGTAAGCGAACTAGGGCTTTCCGTTATCGTTAAGTTGGTTTCAGCCAATACTGCAAATTGTGTTGTCGCATTGCTACCCAATAGTCCAGTCGTTCCAGGAATTCCACCAAATGTAACTCTAAGGTCTGCAGGGCCAACTGATAGATTGCTTGGAACATTCAAGACTCCGAGGGCAGTTCCATTCTCTGCAGTAGTGAATACTGCACTGATACTAGTTCCAACGATCTCTACTGTTATCGCTTGTTGAGGGACGCTTTCACCAGTATTGTCTCGCAATAGAATTTGCAACGAAACATTATCGCCACGGTTTGTTCTATCGTTTAGAGAGGGTTGACCTAGACCATCGGTTGATGGCTTGATGAATACCAATGTTGTATATCCACGGCTATCAAAGGTGGTATTGTCAACAGAGCCTATGTAGAAATTAACATTAGGAACATACGATGCTTCAATGGTGTGATTTCCTGCAATGAATGTTTCACTCAAGGTTATTGTTGCATTCCAGAACCCACCGGTCATTACAGATCCATCTGCAACTGTGAATTCGGTTGGATTACCATCTAATGTGAATAATATATTGGCCATCAAATCTGTGCCATCTCTTTGTTCCAAGCCACTTCCGTTATCCGAAACGACTCTACCAGAGACGTTGAATGACTGTCCCGCTACTGGATTAGCCGAGATTGCATCAATCACCAATATTGTAGCAGCTCTAATTGTGATACTAGACAAATTAGCGTTAGTGGATAATAAATCACTTGAACCATTGAATACGATGTTAACCGAAATTAAACCGAGTGGATGGCTTGTAGGTATTGCATGAGTAAAGTTAGCAAAGCCCTCACCATCGGTAATAGTTGGTGCTAACCAGGTCTCATGGAATTCTATTGCCACATCATATCCAGCAAGAGGTTGCCACATATTAGAAGATTCAACTAACTTAGAAGTAATGTTAACGCTATCACCACGGTTGATGATAATTGGGTTAAGTGGTTGTAAATTCTCAAATCGTGAGACACCCATAACTAGGATTCCGTGCTGTGTTGATGCTGTAAGATAGAACGGAGAAGAGCCTTCAACCACGCTGATTACCAACGTTTTCATCCCTCTAACCGTTCCATTATTCAATGTATCAGTAGGAATTGAAATATTAAATGTCCCATTTGATGAAGTGATATACCCTTCTATCAGCGTTTCATTTGGATTCTCTAACCAGAATGCAGTCAAAGCAACACCGCTGATCAATGGCCTGCTACCATTATCTGCATCGAGTACTTGCCCTAAGACATTGAAATTAATTCCAGCTGTAACGGTGTTTGGAATGCTATCTATTCTGAAATCACTGTCTACTTGAACTGTAACATTGACTATGGTCTCATTACCATAGCGTCTTGAATTACCTTGGCTTAGTCCATCTGTTAAGTCATCATAGACTACTATGCGCAAATCATAGTATCCCGGACTGATGCCTACAGGAGCCCATGACAAACTGACATTACCAAAGCCATCAGAAATCACACTTCCAATGCTAACATTGGTATTTCCATAATCAAAGATAAATTCAACTGTTGCATCACTAACATTAGACATGTCAGCAACATCGAAAATTGAAGCATTAAGGAAAACCGAGTTATTCATCTCTACAATTACCTTAGACCGTTCCGATTGGACTACGAACTCAGATTCAATACCTACCAAGACAGATGGTAGATTTGGCGGCTGAGGTGGGTCCGATGGAGGAGTTAGGTCAATCACTTGGTAGTATGGCCCTCCTACTTGTGCAACTACATCAAAGTCCATTACTAAATTGAAATTGTATGCATTACTTGGTTGGCTAGTGGGCATTGTAACTGAAAGGTTAAAAGTTCCTGTAGAATTATTTAGCATTCCCTGTGAGATATCTAGCACATTACCATCTGGTAATTGCATTAGAATTGTAATTATTGAATCATTGCCAATAATTGGAGTTAAATGGACTGGGTCGAAGAGATCTCCGTAAATGTAGGTAGTAGTTCCCAAGTGGTTCCAATCTTGTCCAACACTAATATTCCAACCAACTTCTGCCTGAGTTCTCAATACACCAGATCCAATAGATGGTTGGAAATATTGTGAACCGTTAAAGGAAATATCCAGAATATAATCGTATGCAATCTTACTCGCGTTCAAATCCCAACTTATTGTAATTACAGTGGAATCTGGGTCAGTAGTAGTATTTACCCAATTGTTATCAAAGTAGAAATCATAATTCCCAATCGTCTCAAATCCTTGAATTACGCCTCTGTGGTCCTCTATTTGAACACGCACATTTGTTGGCAAACCACGCATCTGTGGCATTGCTTCAATAGAGAAATCAAGAATTCCTTGTAACCAATATGGAACATTAACAGAAACGTTTGCATCATCGGTTGCTAATAGAATGTCTGGGAAGAAACGCAATTGAATCTCTATCTCACCTGCAGCAACAGGAGTATCTCCTGCGACAAGTAAATGTGAAATTGCGAAGGAACCATTGACTGTCAGGTTGAACACTTCAACCCAATCCATGCCAGAACCATTTTGACGTATAGAGAGAGATAAATTTCCAAGCATAGCAACTGGAGTCGCTCCGATACTCATTGAAGAACCGTTGATGAAAATATCATCATTCAGTACAAATACACTATTATTCGCTAACGGACCTTCTGCAGTTGCAGTTAGATTAGGCGCATCGCGAATATCTAAAGTGATTACATGAGTAGATGGACGCAAATGGAATTGAGGAGGAGTGAATGTTGTTACAGAATCATCTGTCCAACCAGAGTAACCAAGTGTTGCAGAAATATTTGTCTTGAACTCTAACGGGTCCAAATCAACGACAATGCTCCAAACACCACCAGGACCTACATCTCCGCTGAGATTTGTTATTCCGTCAACTGATGAATTAAATTCTAACCAAACGGTTTGATTTTCAATTTCACTATCCCAAGTAGTTGGTGGGTTTTCGAATAAAAGTAATCCTTGGATAATCGTAGTTGCTCCAGCACCAGCAACAGGTGAATCTATCGCTTGAGGGCTAGTGTGATTGATCAGAGAATCATCTGTGATATTTACATACATCTCTAAGACTATTCCGTCATGAGATACATAGCCGCTTTGGAAATGCTCTACTACAAGTCGGTGTATACCTGGACTAATTGCTTCTGTTGGCACACCATTCATGGTGAAATTACCATCTGCCGAACTGACAGAAGATGCAAATATCCGGCCAGGGTCTCCGCCAGCACCAGGAACTTGGTCTGCTTCATCGAGAGGAACGAGATAACCAATTAGTTGGATCTCAGAAAGTGGAGTGCTATTTACCGCAAATCTAAGTTGCCCGGAAACACTGAGATTGGTTTGTCCATCTCTATCCCAAGTCAATGGGCTCGCTGTTTGATTAACGATTTCAATCTCTTCCGCTGCTGGACAGGCATCAAATGCAACCCATCCCATATCCAGATTGCCATTTGCTGAGTTTTGTTGAAGTTTTACTTCACCCCATGTTGAACGGTGTTCTGAATAGACCTCATATCCATCTCCAGTCCATGTACCACCGACATAACCGGTTACATATCTCGCTGGTAATCCCGCCAAACGAGCCATCGTAACAAAGGCTGTAGAGAATTCAGCACAAGTTCCTTCTAATGCATATCCAACTAGAATATTAGTCATATCCTCTTCGCTTGGAGCACCTGAACCATTGTAGTTCCTCTTGAATTCGGTGGTTGCATTACCATTGATTAAGAAATCTGAAATTGCAGATGCTTTAGAATAAGCATCTGTCGCTCCTGCGTCATTGATTACAGCATTTGTAATATTGAACACACCGGAGTTCATATGAGTTAGGTCTTTGAAACTCGAGTCTAGTGCTAATTCATAGGCAAACCCTGGACTAGCAATAGATGAAGCTGAGTTGTTATCCCAATCGAAGTAGTACTCTGAATTATTGACCCATAATTCGCTGATTGGTCCTGGATTAACTGTAACCATATAGGTGTCGTTTGACACATCTAAGGAAGCAATATCCTCATACCAGAATGAAAGTTCAGTCCATGAATCCGGCATTGGTACTGCCCCATTCATTATTGGATTATTCATTTGGAGAGTCCATTGAATAGTATCATTTGCAAAGGTTAAATCGCCGAGATCGGTCTTGTTGGTAGTAGGTAAATTGGCAACTGTACTCGGATGAACCGTCCCGAGATGTGCATACGTCGTACCCGTATAGAAATCGTTAGTGGTTTGCCTCCATCGGTGAATCATGAAGACATCTACAGTACCCGTTGTGTTATTCGCCCAAAATACTACTTCGTTTGAAATTGTATCATCTGTTGGGTCCCATGGATTGAATGGTGCCCCTACACAATTTACAAACCAAAACTGTATTGGACATTCATCTCCATCCAACATTCCGCCACCATCTGTATCTGGGTTGGTCCAATCTGTTCCAGTTTGGTTTTCAATTGCATCAGGAATTCCATCACCATCAAAATCATCAGGTAGTAAATCATCACTCGGATCATTCTCTGGATTTGTGCCATCAAAGTATTCCGAATTATCATCAACACCACCACCATCGGTGTCAGCAGTAGAAATATCTGTAATCCAAACATCTTGTGAGCCATTTGAAATTCCGATCCAAGATAAATCACAACCTGTGGTCACTTCAAAATAATTGTTTAGACCGTCAAGATCGTCATCCAGTAGATTGGAACAAGGTTCTGTTGGATCTGTTCCATCTCTACGAACCTCATCATAATCATTTACTCCGTCACCATCGGTATCGGATAATGAAGGATTAGAAAACCAGCCAAATGTTGCAAGTAACTCTTGCCAATCAGCCAGTCCATCTCCATCCGAATCAGTGTAGTCATCATCACAATAATTGTGAGTTGTTAGTATTGTTCCAGCTTGTGTTGCGCTATAATGACAGAAAGAACCGTTACGGTTCTCTACGGTTGTCACACCTGAACCAGGTCCTATGGATACTCCTTGGATTACATCGTTGACAACTGTTGCATAGGCGAACGAACTAGCCGTTCCCGAGGCATTATACCATCCTATACCCCCTGAAGGATTGAATCCTGAGCCATCACTAACAGTTAGTTGACTTGTTCCACCATTCCATGAAACAAGTGCAGTTGAATAGTCTATAATTGAATCACAAGGGTCTGTTCCATGAGAAACATTTCTTTCCTCGCCATCATTTATTCCACCGAAATCAGTATCTGCAACATCCCATGTAGTACAAGAAAGGTTTTCTTCCCAATTTTGAATTCCATCGTTATCTGCATCACCGGAGTCTTCGCGACGAGTTGGGTCGGTTTCCCCTGGATCTACTATACCATTCGAGTTCAAATCTTCTTCACCATCATCAAATGCATCGTCGTCGGTATTGTTATCTCGAGGGTCACTCGCTTGAGGAGGATTTCCATAAGCACCATTGATTTCTACTCCATCATTGATTCCATCGTTATCAGTATCTGCAGAAGTAGGGTCTGTCAATAGTGTCAGGGCTTCATAAGAATCGTTTAGTCCATCTCCATCAGTATCTGCCTTTTGTGGGTTGGTAGACATTATTCCATCAACCTCTGCTGTAATAGTTGCACAGGCACCGGGCCCAATTCCTTGAGCGGGATTACAAGGTGAAACTGTTTCAGTCACTATACCATTTGGACCATTGCGGAAACAAGGTGATGCGCCGCACATAGTAGTCCAAGAAGGATTGACATATTCCATTAAATTGGTTAATCCATCGCCATCAGGGTCTCCATTTGCCCCATCCGCGTTAGATGCTTGTGTGGCATTCAAACCGTTTGCTGCTTCCCAACCATCTGGCATTCCATCGCCATCAGTATCCCATCCAGCAACGTCTTCATCAGCGACTCCGTCGCCATCGTCATCATTGCTTGAACAATCTAAGTCACCATCATTATCTGGGTCGGCTGAATCAACGAATCCATCTTTATCATCATCAAATCCATTCGCACAAATATTTCCAACAGGATCTTCATCGCACAAAATTATAGTTCCCGTTCCATCAGTCCCACTGCCTCCACAAGCAACTCTTGTGTATTGCATTGCGTTTTCTCCATCCCAGTCGTTTACTGGAACAGTACCATTCCACCAAACTCCTTTATCAAGAAGATTTGCAGTAGTTGTTGAATCCCAACCGCTAGGAATTAGGTAGTTGTATTCCATCAAATTAGTCATACTATCGCCATCGGGGTCACCTGTGCCTCCATCAATTCCTTGACTTGATAATGGATTCAATCCATATTGCCACTCCCAACCATCAGGGAGGCCATCATTATCTGAATCGGGGTCATTAGGTTGAGTATTCATCAAATATTCAAGACCATATGTCAAACCATCACCATCTTGGTCCGATGCTGCTAAAGCACTGTAAGAATAAAAATCAATTGTTGCGAATGTAGACAGCAACATTAGCATCACTAATGAGAGTGATTTGACAGCATCGCGATGCTCCAAAATCTGCAATCCTGGGCGCGCCAAAGCGGGGGGGGAATACTTGCGCATAGTTTACACTAACCTCGGGTTGTTCTTTTGCCTCATAAGGGGAATGGTACGCTGTTCATACAATGCTCATTTAGAGATAGCATCGCAACGTAATAAAACGATAGACTGAGGCTTGATTAATGCAATTGGTAAAAAGTTTTCAAGATTTCATTGGCAAATGTTACTTCAGAGGTCTTCTAACTCGTCGAGCAATTCTAAATCATCATCTTCTTCAACTTCAATTTGCATTTCTTCTTCCAAAACATCCTCTGTAGTTTCAACTTCAAAGTCTCCTTCAAATTCATATTCTTTTTGTTCCCCAGATAACTTTGCCCTGTTATAGAAACTGTACAGTCCTAGAATAATTACTACCATAATGATGGCTAGTGTTGAAGGCTCTGGATCAATTATTTCATTGAACATACAAGAAATGCCGCTACATTCAGTCAAAAATATAATTTCTTTAATTTGAGTATAATTCCCATCATATGGTGAATTCTCATCCATAGGAGTCATTGTCAGTGTAAATGATGCTTTGCCACTATTCTTCAGTTGAGAAGGAGATGTGATCTCCACTGAGAAATCACGAGCGGTATATGCGGGTAGTTGTAGGATGATGAATGGGCCTCCGGTTTGGTCGGATGAGGCTCTTATTACTCCCTCCCAGTTAGTTGGCTCATCGAGAGTGATAACCACTTCTAGGGGGACATTGTTTTGGTTATCTATTTTAAATTCGATATTCTTTGTTTCATCTGGTGAAAAGCGTGTTTCCTTACCTTTTTGTGTCACTTCTAAACGACCTGCACGAACATCCTTTTGGACTTCAATAACCACTGGCAAATCGAAGTATCTTGCCATACTAGCATCTACTCCTTCTTCGACAACGCGGATGTAAATAGTATGATTTCCAGCTTCTACTTCAGATAGTAAACCGATGTCTAATTTCAAATCTACATATTTATTAGTCCAAGTTTTTACTACCACTATATCGTCGATTGTATCATTGGAAACGGAATAATCCCAATTAGCATAATTAGGATTAGTATCTGTGTTTCTAGACAGAGCATCTGGTTTAATGATTCTCCAGGTTGTTTCAGAGCCTCCGTTAGCACTTGAGTCAGAAATGCGTAAATTAAACCACCTACTTCCCCCTGGCGCTACCGGCCCTACGTGAGCCAAAGTACCGCCATTACTATCTGCAATAACTTCGACAAGGACTCCAAAGGTACGATGGACTGTAAATCCTATTTCAGTTTCCAAATCGACCTCACCCGAACTGCTAATCTTCATTTTAACCAATCCAATATCCTGAGACTCTCTATCACTTGGAGGATATACTTCCATCCTTATTATCATTGTTTTATGGGAACCAATATCAGGAATCACTGAAGAGATACCCTCATCGGTCAATTCATCACCGGATGAATTATCAAATAACCGAAATTGCCAAGCTTCTGGAAAATCAACAATCCTGATGCGGAAACTATCAACATCGAATCCAGAATTGAATACATCGATGAAGAACATTCCTGTTTCACTCTCATCGACATAGTGCGATATTGATTCATTATACGCTTCTGGCCTTGTTGAATCTGCAATTTGCCTTTGATGCTCTACATCTTCAAAAATTGAGATTCTCGGAGCAGAG